>NZ_JAKJSQ010000017.1:0-66089 GCF_050337105.1 Aliivibrio kagoshimensis | reverse complement strand
TTTGACTGTGTCAATAAGTCGAAACTTATCGATTAAGGCCACTCAGTTCATTGAGATTATTTTTTGATAATCTATTCACGAGTGCCCACACAAATTGCATGGTCAAATTGTTAAAGAGCAATTCTTAAACTTTTAAACCTTTCGGTCAGTTCGTTTAAGTGGACGGCCATTTTAGCGAATTAAGTCACAGTGTCAAACACTTTTTTAAACTTATTTCTCGCGGCTTGTTGTCCTACTGACTGAGGCTAAATCCTTATTGGAAGTGGCTCTCCGTGTCAGTGAGGTGGAATTATAGGGAGTTAGATCGCTTTAGCAAGCATTTTAATAAATAAAGCTAAAAATAAATAGTTTGTGGTTACATAAGCAGCATTACGTTCGATTTATAGGCTTAAAACGATTTAAACTGGATAGCAAACTGTTCGACTTTATTCCAATCGGTGTACTCAACCTCTTTGCTGGTGTCTGTTTCTCCCCCCGTAATCCTCATAATTAATTGAATCATGACTCTATCGAACCATTTATAACGAGGGTAGTAGAGAGCTCCAGCAAAAACAGCCTGCAATTCTGGAATCCATTTTGATTTTGATAGGAAGGTTTTCATATAAGCGTTAGTTTCGGGTGTGTTCTTTTCTATTTTACGAGCCGTTAAATTCACACAGAAGAATGCTACTTTATTCTGTTGTAGATCCCGTAGGTTCTTTTCAATAAATTGATACAGCTTTTTATTAAGGTGACCATAACGTATAGAACCACCAATCATGATTCTATCGTACCGAGCAAAATCGACCGTAGTGGTAAGGTTGAGATTTTGAAGTTCACACTCTACTTCTGAGCCTAGCTTCTCTTTTATATAGTTAAGAATTTTTATGGTTTGCCCATCGGTGCTTGAATGGAGCAGTAGAATTTTTTCCAAAATGACCTCTTATTACTCAATATAATTAACTACGCCAAAAAGTCGGTGTGAATAGAACCAATAATGTAAACACCTCTAAACGCCCAAATAGCATTGAGAGAATCAACACCCACTTCGCATTATCATTAATGTCACCAAAATGTACGGCAACCTCACCTAAACCCGGTCCTAGATTATTCAATGTCGCTGCTACGGCAGAGAAAGCCGTCAGTTCATCAATACCTGTCGCAATCAGCCCTAACATACAGAGCACAAAAACCAGCGCATAGGCAGAGAAGAATCCCCACACCGCATCAACTACCTGTTGTGGTAATGCTTTATTCGCTAACTTAATCGTAAAGATAGCTTTAGGGTGCACCAATCGTTTCATTTCACGAGCTCCTTGCAAAGAGAGCAATAACACGCGAATTACTTTCATGCCGCCTCCCGTCGATCCTGCACAACCACCAATAAAAGAGGAAAAAAGCAGTAAAACAGGTAAAAACAGTGGCCAATCCGCAAAGCCTGTCGTAGTAAACCCAGCGGTAGTTGATATAGATACGGTTTGGAACAGTGCCTGATCAAAGGTCTCAAAGTAGGTGTCATAAGTACTGTGATTAAACAACATTAAGAAACAGATCAAGAACAGCAATGCCTGAATTAGGAAGAAGGCTCTAAACTCAGGGTCTTTTAAATAGTATTTAGGATGTACACCGCCAGATGCAAAAGCGGCAAAGTGCAAAGAGAAGTTACAAGCCGAAATCAGTAAAAAGATCACAGTAATCATATTAATCACAGGGCTGTCAAAATACCCCATACTGGCATCGTGAGTTGAAAAGCCACCTATTGCGATAGTGGAAAAGCTATGTGCAATAGCATCAAAGGCTGTCATTCCCGCTAACCAGTATGCCAGAGCACAAGATATCGTTAAGGTTAAGTAGATATACCAGAGTGCTTTTGCCGTCTCTGCAATTCGCGGAGTCATCTTACTGTCTTTGACCGGTCCTGGAATCTCTGCTCTATATAGCTGCATGCCGCCGATACCGAGCACCGGTAAAATAGCCACAGCCAAAACAATAATACCCATGCCGCCAAACCATTGTAGGAATTGACGATAAAACAGTATCGCTTTTGGCAAGTCATCCAAGCCAACAATCACTGTCGCACCTGTTGTGGTTAACGCCGAAAAGGACTCAAAAAATGAATCAGTTAATGAGATGACGGGAGTTTCAGAGAGAAAAAACGGAATCGCACCCGCACTGCCTATTACGGTCCAGAACAGCACAACGATCAAAAAGCCATCTCGAGATTTTAGCTCTTTACGATAACGACGATTGGGAAACCATAACGCCGCACCACCAGAGAGCAGGAGAAAAAAGGTAATGACGAATGGCAAACCTGCACCATCACGATATATAAACGCAATAAAGGCAGGGGCAAGCATAGATACACTAAAAAGGGCCAGTAGAATCCCTACGATTCTAATTATTGATCGAAACTGCATATCTGTTATGAATGCCGGTTGGCACTCCTACATCCTTAATAATAATTCTATTGATGAAGATAAGTGACTTTGCCACCACTTCTATTGATAACTTGATCAATGAAACGTTGTTGATGTCTTTTCTCAAGTTCAATATAAAGCCGAACTCGAGCACCAAATACCGCATCAACCTGTTGCGCATCAAACTCAGTCAACAACGATTGAACGACTGTCATTAAAGCGTAGTCTAACTCAAGTTTAATGATCTGAGTGACTCTTCTCTCTTTTGTGTGAAGTAGTTTTAAAGCTTGTTGAACACCACCGCCATAAGCCTTCACTAATCCACCCGTTCCCAATTTTATGCCACCAGAATAGCGAGTCACCACCGCACAAATTTCACCAACACCACTTCCCGAGAGTTGAGCTAAAATCGGTTTACCTGCTGTTCCAGATGGTTCACCGTCATCACTAAAGCCCCATGCCATCGAGTTTTCACTGCGTTCAGCCACAAACCCCCAACAGTGATGTCTAGCACTAGGATGTTGCTCTTTAACGTGTGTCACAAACTGCTTAGCCAGTTCAATACCAGGAGTATGCGCTAGAGTGGTTATGAATCGACTCTTTTTAATCTCCTCTTCAAATGTCACTGAAGCATCAGGTATTCGATAAGGTAACTCGTTCATGACTTCGTTTTCACTATAAAAAGGTGGGCACAGTGTAGCACGGACAATACCATTTTCGTCTAAGTGACGATAAGCGACACATTCTTGTTAAAAATATGTTGCCAGATGATTAAATTAAAGCCAATATCAAGAGGTCGTACCAGATAAATATCTTGGCAATTTTCACGGAGACAGAACATGATTTACCAAAGTGACACTCTCAAAGTAAGCTATCTCGATGGCGGCATTGCACAACTCTGTTTCGATGCTGCATCCAGTTCCGTCAATAAACTTGATATGGCTACCCTACGCGCACTTGATGAAGCGTTAGATATCCTACATAAAGAGACCGCATTAACTGGCTTGATTCTCAGTTCAAGTAAAGATGCATTTATTGTCGGGGCTGATATTACCGAATTCTTAGGTTTGTTCGATCTACCTGAAGATGAGCTAGCCAATTGGGTAGTACAAGCCAATGACACCTTTAACAAACTCGAAGACCTACCGGTTCCTACTCTCTCTGCACTGACTGGTCACACTTTAGGTGGCGGTTGTGAATGTGTCCTTGCGACTGACTTTCGAATTGCAGACGATTCCGTGCAGATTGGTCTACCCGAAACAAAGCTTGGCATCATGCCCGGTTTTGGTGGCACGGTAAGACTGCCTAGAGTACTCGGTGCTGATACAGCGATGGAAATGATCACTGCCGGAAAAATAAACAAAGCAAACCCCGCGCTTAAGATTGGTCTGATTGATGCCATCGTTTCACGTGAAACGCTCATTGACTCTGCAAAAGCGATCATCGAACAGGCGATCGCTGGTAAGTTAGATTGGCAGCAGCGTCGAAGCGTAAAAACCTCACCATTAAAACTGAATAAAATTGAGTCGATGATGAGTTTTACCATGGCTAAAGGCATGGTAACCAAAGTCGCAGGTCCACACTATCCAGCGCCTATCACTTCTGTCGTTGCTATTGAAGAAGCTGCTCGTTGTGGCCGTGAAGACGCACTCGCCATTGAGTGTAAGCACTTTACCAAGCTAGCGAAAACAGAGGTAGCTCAAGCATTAGTTGGCCTGTTTTTGAATGACCAACACATTAAATCAAAAGCAAAAGAAGCGATTAAAGCGGGCAAACCTACCGAAAGAGCAGCAGTGCTTGGTGCGGGTATTATGGGGGGAGGCATCGCTTATCAATCGGCATCAAAGGGCACGCCGGTTATTATGAAAGATATCGCGCAAGCTTCATTAGATTTAGGGATGAATGAAGCCTCTAAACTGCTCAATAAACAGCTCTCTCGTGGTCGTATTGATGGATTCAAGATGTCAAAAATACTCGCTTCTATCACACCAAGCCTTCACTACGCAGGGATAGAGTCAGCCGACATTATCGTCGAAGCGGTGGTTGAGAACCCAAAAGTGAAAGCAGCCGTATTAGCGGAGACAGAGCAGTATGTCGATAACAACACAGTGATTGCTTCTAATACCTCAACAATACCTATCAATCTGTTGGCTAAATCACTGCAACGTCCTGAAAATTTCTGTGGCATGCACTTCTTTAACCCTGTGCACCGTATGCCACTGGTTGAGATCATTCGTGGTGAAAAAACGTCTGAAGATACCATCAACCGCGTTGTGGCGTATGCCGCTAAAATGGGTAAATCCCCAATCGTAGTGAACGACTGTCCTGGCTTTTTTGTTAACCGTGTTCTTTTCCCTTACTTTGCAGGTTTCAGCCTACTGCTAAGAGATGGCGCAGACTTTACCCAAGTCGATAAGGTGATGGAGAAAAAATTTGGGTGGCCTATGGGACCCGCCTATCTATTGGATGTCGTTGGAATTGACACCGCTACTCATGCCCAACAAGTAATGGCACAAGGTTATCCAGAGCGTATGGCCAAGGATTACAAAGATGCCATTGATCTACTGTTTGAAGCAGGCCGCTATGGTCAGAAAAATGGGTCTGGGTTCTTTAACTACTCTGTCGATAAAAAAGGAAAACCTAAAAAAGAGGTCGACCCAACGGTCTCTTCCCTATTAGAACCGGTACTGGGTAATCCGACAGAGTTCAGCAGTGATGAGATCATCGCACGTATGATGGTGCCAATGATTAATGAAGTCGTACGTTGTTATGAAGAGGGAATCATAGACTCTCCATCGGAAGCCGATATGGCATTAGTTTACGGCTTAGGCTTCCCGCCATTCAAAGGGGGCGTATTCCGATACTTAGACACTATCGGTTTGGCAAACTATATTGAGATGGCCGACAAACTCGCGGACTTAGGGGCTGTGTATCACGTGCCTGCAGGCTTACGCGACAAGGCAGCCAACGGTGAAAGCTATTACAGCCAACAGTACAAAAAAGCACTGTAAACCCATTAAGAAAGTGAAAGGAATTATTATGAATAACGTAGTCATTGTTGATTGCATCCGAACGCCTATGGGTCGGTCTAAAGGCGGTGCTTTTCGTAACGTTAGAGCGGAAGATCTCTCCGCTCACCTAATGAAAGGATTATTAACCCGCAACCCTAATCTTGATCCAAACAGCATAGAAGATATCTATTGGGGCTGTGTACAGCAAACGTTAGAGCAAGGGTTCAATGTAGCTCGAAACGCTTCACTGCTTGCGGGCATCCCCCACAGTGTGGGTGCGACTACCGTGAATCGACTGTGTGGCTCGTCAATGCAAGCACTTCATGACGCAACACGTGCCATTATGGTTGGTGATGCTGAGAGTTGTATTATTGGCGGAGTGGAGCACATGGGCCATGTACCAATGAATCACGGCGTTGACTTTCATCCTGGTATGTCAAAATCAGTAGCAAAAGCCGCAGGCATGATGGGCTTAACCGCTGAGATGTTAGGCCGAATCCATGGCATTAGTCGTCAAATGCAAGATGAATTTGCTGCTCGCTCACATCAACGCGCCCATGCCGCTACGCTTGAAGGACGATTTAACAACGAGATTCTAGCCACTGAAGGACATCAAGCAGATGGCAACTTACATCTATTTGAACATGATGAAGTGATCAGGCCTGAAACTACTGTTGAAGGACTCTCTGGGCTACGTCCCGCTTTTGATCCTGTCAACGGTACGGTAACAGCAGGATCATCCTCTGCACTGTCAGACGGTGCATCCGCGATGCTAGTAATGAGTGAATCGCGTGCTAACGAACTTGGATTAACCATTCGCGCAAGAGTGAAGTCCATGGCCGTTGCGGGTTGCGATCCATCTATTATGGGGTATGGTCCAGTACCAGCGAGTCAAAAGGCGTTAAAACGTGCTGGGTTATCAATGAGTGATATCGGTATGGTAGAGCTTAATGAAGCGTTTGCAGCGCAATCACTGCCGTGCGCAAAAGACCTTGGTTTGCTCGAACAGATGGACGAAAAAGTGAATCTAAATGGTGGTGCTATCGCACTGGGTCACCCATTAGGTTGCTCTGGTTCACGCATCTCAACAACCCTGATTAACTTGATGGAAGCCAAAGATGTTCAGTTTGGTCTTGCTACCATGTGCATTGGACTTGGGCAAGGCATCGCGACGATATTTGAACGCCCATAATCTGTAAAAAGACATGAAGCCGTAAATATATTACTAAACCGCCTGCTTTTAAAATAAAAGTGGGCGCTTTTATTAGCATAACTAAAAAAACAACGGATCAATGCAAAAAACAGATGCATAGCGTGCATAGTTCACATGTCTACATTTCATTATTTATTCCTCTCTCCTTCTACTACACTTCTTGCATTGACTCACCGAATCATCTGATTTAATAAATCTTATTTGGAGCAACATATGTTTAAAGCACTAGTACTCAATCAAGAAGAGAGAAAAACAATTGCCGCAGTGACGGAGATTGATGAATCACAACTGCCTGCAGGTAATGTTCTGATTGATGTCGATTACAGCTCTTTAAATTATAAAGATGGGTTAGCTATTACTGGCAAAGGCCGCATCATTCGTAACTTCCCGATGGTACCGGGTATCGATTTATCGGGCAGAGTTACTCACTCAGATGATCTGCGCTATGCGGTAGGTGATGAGGTTGTTCTTACTGGTTGGGGTGTGGGTGAAAACCATTGGGGTGGAATGGCTGAAAAAGCGTCTCTCAATGGTGATTGGTTAGTCCCAATGCCAAAAGGGTTGAACAGTAAAAAAGTGATGAGTATTGGCACTGCAGGATTAACCGCTATGTTGTGTGTTCAAGCCATCGTTGATGCTGGCATCAAGCCTGAAGATGGTGAAGTATTAGTCACTGGAGCGAGTGGCGGTGTAGGAAGCGTATCGGTAACTCTGCTCTCTCAACTCGGTTACCAAGTGGCAGCAGTGACAGGGCGCTCTGCTGAAAATGGGGATTTACTGCGCTCGCTCGGGGCAAGCAAAATTATTGAACGAAGCGAATTGCAAGAGGCACCTAAACCACTGGAAAATCAGCTATGGGCTGCTGCGGTAGATACCGTAGGTAGTGGTGTATTAGCGAAAGTTTTAGCACAAACTCAATACAATGGCGTTGTCGCTGCGTGTGGTTTGGCTGGAGGTTTTGATTTACCGACCACAGTGATGCCATTTATTCTGCGTAATGTTCGTTTGCAAGGTATTGATTCAGTCTCTTGCCCAAGAGAGAAACGCATTAAGGCGTGGGAACAGTTATCCACACTACTTCCTGAGTCCTTCTACCTTCAAGCAACTAAAGAGGTGGGGTTAAACGAGGCAATTCAAGCGGCTGAAGATATCACTAACGGTAACGTAACAGGTCGAGTGATCATCAAGCTATAAATCAAACCTCAGTACATTATTGGGCTGAATACCTAGGTGTTCAGCCTTTTTTATTGCTGTTAGTGAGCAAACCCCATGTCATTAATGCGCTTGCTGATCAAGTCACCGCACTCCTCTTTAACGACTCCTCTTAACCAACTTTGTGCCGCTGAGGTATCGCAACGCGAGTGCCAAATAAGGGAGTAATCAAACGGCGTAAATTCAAAGGGAAGAGGTTTAATAACCAGATCATAGCGCTCAGCCACTAAGTAGGCTAAATCTGCAGGTACCGTAATAACGATCGGCATTTTATCAACAATCGCTAATGCCGCTTCAAGATGGTATGCCCTCAACACTAAATGACGTTCGCGTTGATTGACCAAGGCACTATCAAGGAGCGCTTTCACCCCATCACTGATCGCAATCATAGCGTGAGGCAGAGTCAGGTAATCATCTAACGTTAAAGTAGATTGAGCTAGGGGATGATTTTTTGAGACTAAACATGAGACACCCACCAAGCCGAGCACTTGCTGTTTTAAAGGCGATACAGAACCAATCGGTCGACAGATGGCCATATCGACTTTCTCTGTCGTGAGCTGTTTAAAAAGATTCTCATGCTGTAGAGGAGCAAACTCCAAAGAGATGTTCGGTGCTTGTTCGTAAATCTTCGGTAGTGCATAAGGAAGAATAGTCTGCATGGCATAATCAGTCGTCGCAATCAAAAAGTGCTGATCACAGTGCTGCGGCGTAAAATCATTGGGGCTCAGTAACTGGCGCAGTGATTCAAGCGGTTGGTTAATTTGGGCACTTAACTCCAACGCTTTTTGCGTCGGTATCAAGTGTTGCCCTTCACGAGTAAAAAGCGGATCACCCAACATATCTCTTAATCGACCAAGAATACGGCTCATCGCGGATTGACTTAGGTTCAACCTTAATGCCGCTTTACTCACACTGTTCTCTTCAAGCAACACCTTTAAGGCCACTAAAAGATTCAGGTCTCTGCGATACACTTCTTCTAATTCCATGGTCATTCACAACTAAGAGAAAACAACATCATAATAGAATAGACAAAAAAAATCCCGTGCAGCCTGAACGCAAGTTGCCGGGAAAGCCCATCTAAGGGTATGAGTGTAGTATGGAATTCTGTGTTTCTGTTTCGTGCCGATTTTAGGTCAGCTTAGATTGCTCATTAAGTTCAACAAACAGTCCAGTGATCGCTGCAGCCAATCCAATTAATGGAATAAAGCTTATCTCTTCTGGGCGACGTAGTACCAAAGCGCAAAAGGTCATGAAGCATAAAACAGAATAAATCGTTAAGCGGTCCACCTTTGTTAACATTGGTCACCCCTTTGATTTGTTAAATAATTGTTAATAACGTTACACTAAAAATTAACACAGTCCAAGCGGTATTGAATATTTTTTTATCACTAGTATCATCTACGCTGTTTAGATTATTTTGAAAAGAATTCGATATGACGATAAATTTTAGCAGTGCCAATCTCACCCTCGAAGCTGAAGGCTTACGTTGTCCAGAGCCAGTCATGATGGTGCGTAAAACCATCCGCAAAATGGCCGATGGCGAAACCCTATTAATTACGGCTGATGATCCTTCAACCACCCGTGATATTCCGAGTTTCTGCCGTTTTATGGACCATCAACTATTAGCATCTGATACCGACTCTCTTCCCTATAAATACCTTATTAAAAAGGGAATAGAATAACTAATAGTCTGGTTTGTCTTGGATGAGCTTGCGCATCTCACTCATCTGTTGATTCACCTTCTCTAGCTCTTTTTTTAATGGCGTAATGTAGTAAAACCTAGCCCAAGAGTCGACAAATAGCCCCATGGTGATAATGGCACCGACAACCATGGGCAGCCACATATCCGTTAATACCATCGCCAATAAATTCAAACAGAACGCAAAAGCAAACAGAGTGCATTGGCTTTTGGGAGAAATAGCCAGAAATCTATTCATAAATACCACCTATAAACGAATGAATTTATAATAAAAGCTAGCATAACTTTCCCTCGATAATCGTGCCAACCATCACACGCTTTTTCTCTGTCATCAAATTGTCATTCAAACCAAAAAAGATCCCTCTATTAGTAGCCACTACAGGGGCGTGGTCAATAATTCATCAAATTTTACTCCCCCTCCCCTGAAATAGTGTATTTCCACTACTAGGTAACCCGTATATTGGGTATACTCGATGATAATTTTCTTTTTATTTATTTGATAAGATTGCACGAAATGACTATGCATAAATATGACGTTAAAACCTTTCAGGGAATGATCCTGACACTACAAGACTATTGGGCTCAACAAGGGTGTACCATAGTCCAACCTCTTGATATAGAAGTTGGGGCAGGTACTTCACATCCAATGACATGTCTGCGTGCGCTTGGCCCAGAACCAATGTCAACCGCTTATGTTCAACCGTCTCGCCGTCCAACCGATGGCCGCTACGGAGAAAACCCAAACCGTTTACAGCACTACTATCAATTTCAAGTCGCGCTGAAACCTTCTCCTGACAATATTCAAGAGCTCTACTTAGGTTCTCTTGAAGCGCTAGGTGTAGACCCGCTTGTTCATGATATTCGTTTTGTTGAAGATAACTGGGAAAACCCTACGTTGGGCGCTTGGGGTTTAGGATGGGAGATCTGGCTGAACGGCATGGAAATTTCTCAGTTTACTTACTTCCAACAAGTGGGTGGCATTGAATGCAAACCCGTAACCGGTGAAATCACTTACGGTATTGAACGTCTTGCTATGTATATTCAAGAAGTCGACTCTGTTTATGACTTAGTATGGAACAACGGCCCTCAAGGCGTGGTTACTTATGGTGACATTTTCCATCAAAATGAAGTTGAGCAATCTACTTACAACTTTGAACACGCAGATGTGGACTTTTTATTTGGGTTCTTTGATCAGTGTGAAAAAGAGTGCAAAGAGCTGCTTGAATTAGAAAACCCTCTGCCTCTTCCAGCCTACGAACGTATTTTAAAAGCGGGTCACGCTTTTAACCTTCTTGATGCACGTAAAGCGATCTCAGTTACCGAACGTCAGCGTTACATTTTAAGAATTCGTAACCTAACAAAAACCGTTGCTGAAGCCTACTACGCCTCACGTGAAGCACTAGGTTTCCCTATGTGCAACAACAAATAAGAGAAGGAAAAGATAATGACTGAACAGAATTTTCTTATTGAATTGGGAACGGAAGAGCTTCCACCAAAATCACTTCGCACTCTAGCAGAAGCGTTTGCCAACAACTTTGAAGCGGAGCTAAAAGCTGCAAATTTAGAGCATCAAGGCATTAAGTGGTTCGCCTCTCCTCGTCGCCTTGCACTTAAAGTTACTGCGTTAGCGGCTGGCCAAAAAGATAAAATTGTTGAAAAACGTGGTCCAGCAATTACAGCAGCCTTCGATGCTGAAGGTAACCCAACCAAAGCGGCCCAAGGCTGGGCTCGTGGTAACGGTATCACCGTTGAGCAAGCTGACCGCCTTAAAACAGACAAAGGTGAATGGCTGCTTTATCAACAAGAGGTGAAAGGCCAATCATCAAAAGAGTTAGTCATCGACTTGGCTGCTAATGCCCTATCTAAACTGCCTATCGCGAAACCAATGCGCTGGGGTGACAAAACCACACAATTTATTCGTCCAGTAAAAACCTTAACGGTGTTATTAGGTGATGAGCTAATTGAAGGCTCTATCTTAGGTGTCAGCTCTGCTCGAACAATTCGTGGACACCGCTTCATGGGTGAAGCTGAGTTCACCATTGAACATGCGGATCAATACCCAACGATACTCGAAGAGCGCGGTAAAGTCCTGGCCGATTACGAAACACGTAAAGCGATCATTCTAAAAGGATCCAAAGCAGCTGCTGACGCTGTGGGTGGTATTGCCGATCTTGATGATGATCTCGTTGAAGAGGTGACCTCACTAGTTGAGTGGCCGGTAGTATTAACGGCGTCTTTTGAGAATGACTTCCTGAATGTTCCTTCTGAAGCTCTTGTTTACACCATGAAAGGCGACCAGAAGTACTTCCCAGTTTATGATGCCGATGGCAACCTCCTGCCTAAATTTATCTTTGTGACTAATATTGAATCAAAAGAACCTCGCCAAGTTATTGAAGGAAATGAAAAAGTGGTTCGTCCTCGTCTTGCCGATGCCGAGTTTTTCTTCAATACCGACCGTAAGCGTCCATTGATTGATCGTCTTCCTGAGCTGGAAAATGCGATCTTCCAAAAACAACTGGGTACCATTAAAGATAAAGTGGACCGCATCGGAGCAATGGCTTCGTTTATCGCTCCAAGTGTGAATGCCAACTTAGAACATGCTGAACGTGCTGCGCTACTGTGTAAATGTGATTTAATGACCTCTATGGTGTTTGAATTTACCGATACTCAAGGCGTAATGGGTATGCACTATGCGCGCCACGATGGTGAGCATGAAGATGTTGCTGTTGCACTGAACGAACAATACATGCCTCGCTTCGCTGGTGACGAACTACCAAGCTCTGATGTGGCGGCAACCGTTGCAATCGCTGATAAAATGGATACTTTAGTAGGTATCTTTGGTATTGGCCAAGCTCCTAAAGGCAGTGACCCATTTGCTCTTCGTCGTGCTGCACTCGGTGTATTACGTATTATCGTCGAGAAAAACTACCAGTTAGACTTAGTGGATTTGATTGCCCACGCCAAACTGCAGTTTGCCGATAAGCTCACCAATGACAACGTTGAGAGCGATGTTCTTGATTTCATGCTTGGTCGTTTCCGTGCTTGGTATCAAGATGAGGGGCATAGTGTCGATGCGATTCAAGCCGTATTAGCTCGTCGCCCTACCAAACCTGCCGATTTTGACCAACGTGTTAAAGCCGTTACCCATTTCCGTTCACTGGATGCTGCAGAGTCATTAGCCGCAGCAAATAAGCGTGTCGGTAATATCCTAGCGAAATTTAACGGTGAGCTGGCGGCAGATATCGATTTAGCACTGCTAACTGAAGAAGCAGAAAAAGCGCTAGCTGAAAATGTTGAAGTCATGAGTGAAGCGCTAGAGCCTGCTTTTGCAACAGGCGACTACCAGCACGCACTGAGTCAACTTGCCGCTCTACGTGAGCCTGTTGATGCCTTCTTTGATAACGTAATGGTAATGGCGGATGATGAGAAACTAAAACTTAACCGCCTCACGTTACTCAACAATCTGCGTAACCTATTCTTAAAAGTAGCGGATATCTCTCTACTGCAAAAATAGAGTTATTTAGCACTCATAATAAGCCTCGCGAATGCGGGGCTTTTTTTATGGATAATTTAATTGTACACAAGGCTTTATGTCTCTAGATCATTGAGGTATGTTTCGATTATCACATATTAATACCTTGTTAAAAAAGAGCGGTGGCGACAATGACATTTTCAAATTTTGGCGAAAAATTTAATCGATACTCAGGCATTACTCAGTTGATGGATGATCTCAATGACGGCCTCAGAACACCAGGTATGATCATGCTTGGTGGGGGGAATCCTGCCGCAATTCCTGCCATGAATGACTATTTTACCGCTGCCAGCCAAACCCTTCTCGACTCAGGTGAGCTGGTTGCCTCAATGACCAACTATGATGGGCCACAAGGTAAAGACCTGTTTGTTAAATCATTAGCAAAACTGCTTAACGACACATACAACTGGCCAATTACTGAGAAAAACATCACGCTCACTAACGGCAGCCAAAGTGCTTTTTTCTATCTGTTTAACCTACTGGCAGGCACTTATCCAGATGGTACGAAAAAGAAAATCCTACTGCCTCTCGCGCCTGAATACATAGGATATGCTGACTCTGAGTTAGAGTATGACTCGTTTATCTCCTATCGCCCGGAAATTGAGCTACTCGAAAATGGCTTATTTAAATATCACGTCGACTTTACTCAATTAAAGGTTGATAGTTCTATTGGGGCTATCTGTGCCTCACGACCAACTAACCCGACAGGCAATGTACTGACAGATGAAGAGATCAGTAAACTGGATAAACTGGCCCGTGAAAACAATATTCCTCTGATTATTGATAACGCCTACGGAACCCCTTTTCCAAACATTATTTTTGAATCGGTCACCCCTTTTTGGAATGACAATACAATCCTTTGTATGAGTCTTTCTAAACTTGGCCTTCCTGGCATCCGCTGCGGCATTGTGATTGCTAACGAAGAGATAAGCCAAGCACTAACCAATATGAACGGTATTATCAGCTTAGCACCAGGCAGCTTGGGTCCTACGTATGCTCATCATATGATTGAGTCAGGGGATCTGCTTCGTCTTAGTGAAGATGTGATTCAGCCCTATTACCGACAAAAGTCCACCAGCGCAGTAAAAATGCTACAACAAGCCATCACCGATCCAAGGTTTAAAATTCACAAACCTGAAGGGGCTATTTTCCTATGGTTATGGTTTGATGATCTTCCTATTACCACGATGGAACTCTATACCCGTTTGAAGAATAAAGGGGTGCTAATCGTTCCTGGGGAATACTTTTTTATTGGACAACAGGAAGATTGGGCCCATGCGCATCAATGCCTAAGAATGAACTATGTGCAGAGTGATGAAAAAATGCGTGCGGGTGTCGCTATTATTGCCGAGGAAGTGAATAGGGCCTATTTAGAGGGGTAATATAAACAAAAAAGAGCGCTCGTAAGCGCTCTTTTATCTCAATGATGGCCAATACGGTTATTGGTTGCTATCAAGAATGTTTTTACCATTGATAGCAATCTTACGAGGTTTCATCGCATCTGGAACTTCACGCTCTAGCTCTACATGCAGCAGACCATTCTCCATATCGGCACCAATCACTTTTACATAATCAGCCAACTGGAATTTTCGTTCGAAATCACGCTCTGCAATGCCTTGGTATAGATACGTTTTGCTCTCATCCGCTTTCGGACTATTGCCACGAACAATCAGCATATTCTCATGTTGAGTCAGTTCAATTTGCTCATCAGAAAATCCAGCTACCGCCATCGTAATACGGTAGTGATGCTCATCTTTTTGTTCGATGTTATAAGGCGGGTAACCACCATTACAGTTTTTTGTTGGGGTGGTTTCCATCATATTAACCAAACGGTCAAAACCAATGGCTGAACGGTATAAAGGGGCAAAATCTACATTTCTCATAATAACTATCCTTACATTTAAGCAATAGCGAGTACAGCTGACCATAGGCCGCAAGTAGCTGTCTCAATCTGGTTGTAAGACTCTCCAATATGGACAAGTCGTTTTATCAAAAGACCCTAACGATTAGGCGTCTCTCTTACCAATAGATATGTGGGCCAATTACTTATTTTTCAATAGTCACATTCAAAAAAAAACACCGCTGAGTCAGCGGTGTTTTTAACATCAAACCTATGTCATGCAACTAGACGTCAAGGTTAGCCACGCGTAGTGCGTTATCTTCAATGAAGTTACGACGAGGCTCAACTTGATCACCCATTAAGGTGGTAAACAACTCATCAGCCGCAACAGCGTCATTGATGGTAACTTGAAGCATACGGCGCTGTTCAGGATCCATGGTTGTCTCCCACAGCTGCTCAGGGTTCATCTCCCCCAGTCCTTTGTAACGCTGTAGATAGACACCACGACGAGACTCTTTAATCAACCAGTTTAAACCCTCTTCAAAGCTTTCAACCGGTTGTTTACGCTCTCCACGTTGAACGTAGGCATCCTCTTCAATCAAGCCACTTAGAGCTTCTGAAAGGTCAGCCAGACGACCGTACTCTTTAGAATTAAGGAGATCGACACTTAATACGTAGTCATACTCAACGCCGTGGGTTCTTACTACTAACTTAGGAGTATGGACACCGGACTCTTCATTATGAACTAAGACGTACTCATATTGACTGGCGCCAGACTCTTTCTCATTCAGTGTTCCCACTAACTGCTTGGTCCAAACGTCAACAGCAGATTCGTCAGCACACATCTCTTGTGTTAAACGAGGGGTATAAACCAGCTCATTCAATAGCGCCAAAGGATAACGGCGACTCATGCGCTCAATTAACTTCATGCCTGCATTATATTGAATAACCAGCTTCTCCAGCTCAGTACCCGCAATCGCTGGAGCTCCAGGCGTAACAAACAGTGAAGCGTTATCCAGTGCCATAGATATCTGATATTGGCTATAAGCCTCTTCATCTTTAATGTACTGCTCTTGTTTGCCTTTTTTCACTTTATACAGTGGTGGCTGAGCAATGTAGATATAACCATTCTCAATCAGTTCAGGCATTTGACGGTAGAAGAAGGTCAACAGCAGTGTTCGAATGTGAGAACCATCCACATCGGCATCGGTCATGATGATGATGTTATGGTAACGCAGCTTCTCAATGTTGTACTCGTCACGACCAATACCACAACCAAGGGCGGTGATAAGAGTACCGACTTCTTGAGAAGAGAGCATTTTATCAAAGCGTGCTTTCTCAACATTTAGGATCTTACCTTTCAACGGTAAGATCGCTTGGTTTTTACGGTTTCGTCCCTGCTTGGCTGATCCGCCAGCAGAGTCCCCTTCCACAATATAGAGTTCAGAAAGGGCAGGATCTTTCTCCTGGCAATCAGCCAGCTTTCCTGGAAGGCCAGCAATGTCTAAAGCGCCTTTACGACGAGTCATTTCACGTGCTTTTCGCGCCGCTTCACGAGCTCTAGCCGCATCGATGATTTTAGAACAGACCATCTTAGCTTCACCTGGGTTTTCAATCAGGTATTCACCTAATTTTTCGCCCATGGCAGACTCAACGGCTGATTTAACTTCAGAGGAGACCAGTTTTTCTTTAGTTTGGCTTGAGAACTTAGGATCAGGAACTTTAACAGAAACGACAGCAGTTAATCCTTCACGAGCATCATCACCCGAGGTAGCCGCTTTGGCTTTTTTAGAGTAACCCTCTTTTTCCATGTAGGTATTAAGAGTACGTGTCAACGCTGAGCGGAAACCTGCTAAGTGAGTACCACCATCTTTTTGTGGGATGTTATTGGTGTAACAGAAAATATTCTCTTGGAAACCATCATTCCACTGCATCGCCACTTCAACAGATATGCCATCATCACGTTCAAAATCAAAGTGAAATACTTTTTGATGAATTGGTGTTTTATTGCGGTTTAGGTGATCGACAAATGCTTGAATACCACCTTCATACATGAAGTGGTCCTCTTTACCCTCTTCACGCAGATCCATCAAACGAATCGACACACCCGAGTTAAGGAAAGAGAGTTCACGTAGGCGCTTGGCTAAAATATCATAATGGAATTCAACGTTAGTAAACGTCTCTTCACTTGGCCAAAAGCGAATACGAGTACCTGTGGTATCTATTTCACCAATAGTAGCTAAAGGCGCATCAGGCTCACCATGGTGATACGTTTGTTGATGAATTGAACCGTGACGATGAATCGTTAACTCAACTTTTTCAGACAGTGCGTTTACTACCGAAACACCAACCCCGTGAAGGCCACCAGATACTTTGTAAGAGTTATCATCAAACTTACCACCAGCATGCAGCACCGTCATGATAACTTCAGCTGCTGATACCCCCTCTTCTGGGTGAATATCGGTTGGAATACCACGACCATCATCACTGACAGAGACTGAATTATCTTCATGAATCTTGATGATAATGTCACTACAGTGGCCAGCAAGTGCTTCATCGATAGAGTTATCGACAACCTCAAACACCATATGGTGAAGGCCAGTGCCATCATCGGTGTCGCCGATATACATTCCTGGACGCTTTCGTACCGCATCCAGGCCTTTTAAAACCTTAATACTCGATGAATCATAATTATTGGACATGAGTTACTCTCGCGTTGATATTTCTTGGTCTATTTTGCCATGTTCCACAAAGAACATCTTGCCTTTTTCATCATGCATATCAGCAATCTGATCTTCGGTAATTGAACTAACAAAAACCTGGGCGCCAGTCAGCTGCAGATAGTGTGCAAGTAACTGACGACGTTGGCTATCCAGTTCGGATGCAAAATCATCGATTAGGTAGATACACTGTTTACCCGTTACCTCTGTTAAGTGCTGCCCTTGAGCCAATCTTAAAGCACAAACAATCAGCTTTAATTGACCTCGAGACAACACATCTTCAACAGGTGTTCCGGCTACCTTAATTTTTAAATCGGCTTTATTTGGTCCGCCGACGGTATAACCTAACTGCTTATCTCGCTCAAAATTTTTCTTCAGCAAGTCAGCATAGGGAGTTTCTCTCTCCCACCCTCTATAATAAGAGAGCTTAAATTCAAACTCAGGCAAAAACTCCTGACAAATACTTTGTGTGGCTGCCGCAATCTGTTCAACATACAGTCGACGCCAGTCATCAATTTTTTCTGCTAATTGAGATAACTCTTGGTCCCAATAGCTCAACTCTCTATAGTGAGTGGCTGTTTTCAATAATGCATTACGCTGTTTATTTAAGCGCTTAACACGGCTCCAGGCATCATAAAACCCGGGTTCAACATGAAACACCCCCCAATCGATAAACGCTCGACGAAATTTGGGGCCATCCGTTACTAATTCAAACCCCTCAGGGTGAATCAGCTGCAGAGGAAGTACTTGGGCTAATTGAGCTAACTTCTGTCCGCTCTCCCCGCCTATTTTAACCTCTGTTGAACCATCACGCTGCTTATTTATCCCCAATGGGATTTCAAAGTGATCCGTGGATTTAAAACGGCCATGAACAAAAAGTTCATTACACTCATGTCGAATCACTCGACTGGTCAGCGCGCTTTTGAATGAGCGGCCATGCCCCAGTAAATAGAGCGCTTCTAATACACTGGTTTTGCCACTACCATTAGGTCCAATAAGAAAATTAAAACCAGAAGAAAGAGTTAAATCACACTCTTTTATGTTTCTAAAGTCTTTTACAATCAGTCGAGTGAGTGACATTAATATCTAATTACAGTTACAGACGAATTGGCATAACAACGTACATCGCTTCATCATTATCACAATCTTCTACTAGTGCACTCGCATTCGCATCCGACATCGATAACCTGACTTGATTACATTTTAAAGTATTCAACACATCAAGAACATAGCTAACATTGAAACCAATTTCTAAATCATCGCCTTGATAATTCACATCAAGGAACTCTTCGGCCTCTTCTTGTTCTGGATTGTTAGCAGTAATGCGCATTTGGTTACTGCCGACATTCACTCTGACACCACGGAACTTCTCATTGGATAAGATTGCCGCTCTTGAAAACGCTTGACGAAGCTCATCACAACCCGCTTCTAACGTTTTATTAGTGCTCTGCGGCATCACTCGGCGATAGTCTGGAAAACGTCCATCTACAAGCTTTGAGGTAAAAATAAAGTTGTTCACCGAAGCGCGAAGGTTTGAGTTACCAATCTGCAGTGTCACCGGCTGATCGGGATTCTCTAATAAACGTACGAGTTCCAGCACCCCTTTTCTAGGCATGATCACCTGTTTGCTCGGAGATTCACTCTCTAAAGTCACATTGCACACTGCCATTCGGTGACCATCTGTGGCCACAGAGCGCAGTGTATTACCGTCCGTTTCAAACATCATACCATTAAGGTAGTAACGAACATCTTGATTTGCCATCGAGAACTGAGTGCTGTCTATGAGCTTGCGTAAATTTGACTGCAACAGCGTGATCTCAACTTCACTCTGCCAATCTTCAATGTTTGGGAAATCCACAGCAGGCAAGGTAGCCAATGAGAACTTACTGCGGCCAGAACGAATAATAATGCGCTCACCTTCTAAAACAACGATGATATTAGCCGCATCAGGTAAGCCACGACAGATATCAAGGAACTTACGAGAAGGAACCGTCACACTGCCCGCTTCATAATCGCCTTCAAGCGCCGTTTTACTGACTAATTCCACTTCTAAGTCAGTCCCGGTCATTGACAGGTAACCACTCTCTACCTGCAACAAAATATTACCTAAAATGGGTAATGAAGGTCTGCCACCTAACGCGCCAGAGACTTGTTGAAGTGGTTTGAGTAAAGCGTTACGTTCTATTGAAAATTTCATATCAGCGACTTTTACTTATCTATAGGTTATGAAGAGAGTGTACGAATCAAATTAGAATAGTCTTCTTTTATATCATGACTCTCTTCACGCAATTGAGCTATTTTACGGCAAGCATGCAGTACCGTTGTATGGTCACGACCACCAAAAGCATCACCAATCTCAGGAAGGCTGTGGTTGGTTAACTCTTTAGCTAATGCCATCGCTAACTGACGTGGTCTTGCTACAGAGCGAGAACGACGTTTGGACAACAGATCTGCCATTTTTATTTTGTAATATTCAGCCACTGTTTTTTGAATGTTATCAATGGTGACTAACTTCTCTTGCAGCGCCAGAAGGTCTCTTAATGCTTCACGAACAAAATCGATCGTAATAGCCCGACCGGTAAAGTTAGCATTGGCAATAACGCGGTTTAATGCTCCCTCTAGTTCTCGAACATTTGAGCGCAGTCGTTTGGCAATGAAAAAAGCGACTTCATCAGCAAGATGTACCTGATGGTCTTCCGCTTTTTTCATTAAGATGGCGACACGAGTTTCCAGCTCTGGTGGCTCAATCGCAACAGTTAAACCCCAACCAAATCGAGATTTAAGGCGATCTTCCACACCGTTCATCTCTTTGGGATAACGGTCTGACGTTAGGATGATCTGTTGATTGCCTTCAAGAAGTGCATTAAAGGTGTGGAAAAACTCCTCTTGAGAGCGCTCTTTATTGGCGAAAAATTGGATATCATCAATTAACAGTGCATCGACACTTCGGTAATAGCGCTTAAACTCTTCAATCGCATTATTTTGCAGTGCTTTTACCATATCTTGAACAAAGCGCTCAGAGTGCATATAGACCACACGAGCATTAGGTTTGCTGTCAACAATGGCATTGCCTACAGCGTGCAACAGGTGAGTTTTACCAAGACCCGTGCCGCCATAGAGGAATAGAGGGTTATAAGCAGCGCCTGGGTTGTCAGATACCTGTCTCGCTGCGGCTAATCCTAACTGGTTGGATTTACCTTCAACAAAATTATCAAACTTATGTTTTGGGTTCACATTCGAACGGTGATTAATATCTGACGCTTCGTTTGTACTTGATTCCCAAGGCTTATGAACAGATTGTCTCGCCTCAAGTCTTGCTGGGGCAGAAGACGCTGCGGCAACATCCGCTTGAGTTTGTCTCTGTACAGGTTCAGCTTTAACCACAGGTTGAGCCACAGAGCGGCTCCCCACTTCAAAGCGTAAAATGGGCGCGTCGCCACTACACAGATCATTAAGAATTTTATTAATGCTGTTCAGATACTTATCTCGAACCCAATCCAGAACAAATCGATTAGGTGCAAATAGCGTGAGAGTATTGTCATTTAGCTCCGCCTGAAGCGGTCGAACCCACATACTAAATTCAGTAGCAGGAAGCTCTTCTTGTAAACGCTGCAAACATTGCAACCAAAGCGAAGACGACACGAATAAACCTCACCATAAGTTTATTAAAAAAAAGGTTCGTAATTTTAACCTTACCAGACCAAGATCGCTAGCACTTGATCGTGGATCCAGTGAATAAGATCAAAGTTATTCACATAGATCGGGCTATTTGTTAGAGATCGGCACAACTTCCCCACAAAAATATCAACAAGTGGTTAAAAAAACATCTTAATGTGAAAGTAGTTATTTAAAATAACAATTAGTTATTTCGTTATACCCTTTGGTAACAAGTAGAATTAGATTCTGTTCTTAGAGGAGTACAAGAAATGAACAACTGGATTAAAGGCACTTTGGCTGCTATTACATTGACATTATCAGTAAACCAAGTTGCTTATGCCGCAACAGACGTAAAAGTAGGAATGTCGGGTAAATACTTTCCATTTACTTTTGTAAAAATGGACAAACTTCAAGGGTTTGAAGTTGACCTTTGGGATGAGATTGGACGCCGTAATGACTACAACGTTGAATATGTAACTGCCAGTTTTTCAGGTCTATTTGGTCTGCTGCAAAACAAACAAATTGATACCATCTCTAATCAAATTACCGTAACCGATGAGCGCAAAGCTAAATTTTTGTTTTCTGACCCTTATGTTGTTGATGGCGCTCAAATTACAGTACGTAAAGGTAATGATTCGATTCAAGGTTTAGAGGACTTAGCCGGCAAACGCGTTGCGGTAAATTTAGGATCTAACTTTGAACAGTTACTTCGTAATTACGATACTGACAATAAAATCAATATTGCCACATACGAAACCGCTCTTGAGCATGATGTTGCATTAGGTCGTGCAGATGCATTCATTATGGATCGTCTATCCGCCATTGAACTGATCAAAAAATCAAATCTGCCACTGCAACTTGCAGGAACTCCGTTTGAAACAATTGAAAATGCATGGCCATTCTTAAACAGTTCTGAAGGTCAAAAACTGCAACAAGAGGTAAATAAAGCACTCGTTGAGATGCGAAATGATGGCACTCTAGCGACAATATCTCAGAAGTGGTTCGATACTGACATTACAAAAAAGTAATAATAACCCGCTAGGATAGATATATTACAACCCTGCTCTTAACGATTTAAGTGCAGGGTTTTCTCTCTTCAATACCGATATAAATAAGTGAACATTCATGGGTTTTGACTTTCAATACATGCTCGAATTACTACCAATACTGCTAAAGTATCTTGGTACCACAATGGAAATGGCTATTTGGGGGCTATTTTTCTCATTGATTCTTGCGGTCGCTATTGCGAATATTCGCGTATTCAAAATCCCGGTATTAAATCAATTAAGCCAGCTTTTTATTAGCTTCTTCCGTGGCACTCCACTGCTGGTACAGCTCTTCTTACTCTATTACGGTTTACCACAAGTCTTCCCTATTATGGTCGGGCTGGACGCATTTAGTGCCGCTGTGATTGGGTTAAGCTTGCACTTTTCAGCGTATATGGCTGAGAGTATTCGTGCCGCGATTATGAGTGTCGATAAAAGCCAGATGGAAGCCAGCCTCTCTATTGGCATGACAACCAATCAAGCTATGCGAAGAATTATTCTACCGCAAGCCGCACGTATCGCTCTGCCCTCTTTAATGAACTACTTTATCGATATGATTAAATCAACTTCCCTTGCATTTACGTTAGGGGTCGCTGAAATTATGGCAAAAGCGCAAATGGAAGCGTCTTCAAGTTTTAAATTCTTTGAAGCATTTTTAGCCGTGGCATTGATTTATTGGGGCGTAGTGGTGCTGTTAACGCAAGTTCAAGTATGGGCAGAGAAGAGACTGAATAAGGCTTACCAATAATGATAACTATTAATAACTTACATAAAACATTTGGTGACAGTGAAGTCTTAAAAGGGATCGATCTTCAAATTAAAAAAGGCGAGATAGTAGTTGTTATTGGCTCAAGTGGGACCGGCAAATCGACTCTGCTTCGTTGCATTAATTTTTTAGAGACCGCCGAACAAGGCTCCATACAAATTGGAGACACCGCCGTTGATAGTAAACGGGCGAGCAAAGTTGACATAATTGCACTACGAAAAAAAACCGGTTTTGTGTTTCAAAATTATGCACTGTTTGCCCATTTAACCGCCAAACAGAACATTGCTGAAGGCTTAATCACCGTAAAAAAATGGAAAAAAGAGATCGCTTATCAACGCGCACAACAGATTCTTGATGACATTGGATTGGGTGATAAGAGTGACAGTTACCCCTCCTCTTTATCTGGAGGTCAACAACAGAGAGTTGGTATTGGCCGAGCGATGGCTCTAGAAGCTGATTTACTGCTGTTTGATGAGCCAACTTCAGCACTTGATCCTGAATGGGTTGGTGAAGTTCTGCAGTTGATGAAAAAACTGGCTATAGATCATCAAACCATGCTGGTGGTCACTCATGAGATGCAATTTGCCAAAGAAGTCGCAGATAGAGTGGTCTATATGGCGGATGGAAAGATAATAGAACAGGGCTCTCCAGAGCAAATTTTCAACAATCCACAAAATCCAAAGTTAAAAAAGTTCTTAAATATGGTTGGGATCAACTAAGATCCTTGCCAAATTGAAGATAAAAAGTATAATTCCACGTCCGGAAAATATCATGGGTCAATCATTGACTATTTAGGAGCCAATGATTACAATTCCGCCTCTTTATTGAGGGCATACGGATTTTATGTCCCATGCCGGTTTAATAAAAACCTAAAAACTACTGATCAGTAATAAGGTAATACCAATGAAACGCACTTTTCAACCTTCAGTTCTAAAGCGTAAGCGCAGCCACGGTTTCCGTGCTCGTATGGCTACTACGAACGGTCGCAATGTCATTAACGCTCGTCGCGCTAAAGGCCGTAAGCGTCTTTCAAAATAATCGCAGATTATTTTGACTAAGTACGCTTTTATTCGGGAGTTACGTTTGTTAACTCCCGAAGATTATAAACAAGTCTTTCAGCAAGCTCATCGAGCTGGCTCCCCTCACTTTACTATTCTCGCAAGAGAAAACGCCCTAACTCACCCTCGTCTTGGCTTAGCCGTTCCTAAAAAGCAAATTAAAACTGCTGTCGCTAGAAATCGATTTAAACGTATTGTTCGTGATAATTTTCGATTAAAGCAACATGAACTGCCAACCAAAGATTTTGTTGTTATTGCAAAGAAGAGTGCTCAAGAGCTAACAAATGCTGAAATGAACGAGATATTGAATAAGCTATGGCATCGTCTGTCACGCCCATCTCGTGGATAATTATAGGTCTAATTCGCTTCTATAAAGTAGCGATTAGCCCTCTTATTGGTCCGCGTTGTCGATTTACACCAACATGCTCAACTTACGCTATTGAAGCGATAAAAATGCATGGAGTTGTAAAAGGGTGTTGGTTATCAGGCAAACGTCTATTAAAATGTCATCCAATGAATGATGGGGGCTATGACCCCGTTCCGCCAAACCAAAAACCAGACAGAGATAAATAACGATGGATTCTCAACGCAATATTCTGTTAGTCGCACTTCTGTTTGTCTCTTTCATGCTATATCAGCAATGGAATGTGGACAGCACTCCTCAACCTCAGAGTGTTCAGACTGCTACTCAGCAAACAACTGAAAGTAATGGCGATGTTCCTGCCCACTCAGGTCAAGATCAGCAACCTATTACTGAATCAGCTCAATCGAATGATCTCATTACGATTACTTCCGATGTATTAACACTGACTGTTGATACGTTAGGCGGGGATATTGTTAGAGCAGAATTGAATAAATATGATGCCGAGCTTGATTCAGATACGCCTTTCGTCATTTTAAAAAATGACGCAGCTCACAGTTATATTGCTCAAAGTGGTTTAATCGGTCAGCAAGGTATTGATACCAATGCAGGACGTGCGCAATTCACCACTCAAGCGAAAGCATTTACTCTTGATGACTCACAACAAGAGATACGCATTCCATTAACCCTAGTTAAAGGCAACATCACCTATACAAAAACGTTTATCGTAAAACGTAACAGTTATGCGATTGATGTTGAATATACGGTTAATAACCAATCAACTGACGTTGCTAATGTTCAGATGTATGCTCAATTAAAGCAAAATTTAATGGATGATGGTGGCAGCCTCACCATGCCAACTTATCGTGGTGGTGCGTATTCAACGGAAGAGACCCGTTATAAGAAATACACCTTCGATGATATGCAAGATAAGAATCTATCGCTAACATTGGTCAATGGCCAAGGTTGGGCGGGTATGTTACAGCACTACTTCGCTTCTGCTTGGATCCCACGTGAGGCACCTGAAACACAACTTTACTCTCGCGTCGCTCAAGGACAAGGTTATATTGGTGTTCGTATGCCAACCGTGACAGTTGCAAGCGGTGAAACGAAAAACCTTCAAGCAACATTGTGGGTTGGTCCAAAACTGCAAGAGCAGATGGCAGCTGTTGCCCCTAACCTTGATCTATCAGTCGATTACGGTTGGTTGTGGTTTATTGCGAAACCGCTTCACTCATTGCTTTCTTTTATTCAAGGCATCGTGATTAACTGGGGTGTTGCGATCATGATCCTGACATTCATTGTTCGTGGTGTGATGTATCCACTAACCAAAGCTCAGTACACCTCAATGGCAAAAATGCGCATGCTTCAGCCTAAGCTAACAGCAATGCGTGAACGTATTGGCGATGATCGTCAACGTATGAGCCAAGAGATGATGGAACTGTACAAGAAAGAGAAAGTAAACCCACTGGGCGGTTGTTTACCTATCGTACTGCAGATGCCTATCTTCATCGCTCTGTACTGGTCTTTGATGGAATCGGTTGAACTGCGCCATACGCCATTCTTCGGATGGATTACCGATCTATCAGCACAAGACCCATACTACGTACTACCACTATTGATGGGTGCGAGTATGTTCATGATTCAGAAGATGAGCCCAACCACAGTAACGGATCCTATGCAGCAGAAGATCATGACCTTTATGCCGGTTATGTTTACCTTCTTCTTCTTATGGTTCCCATCCGGTCTGGTTCTTTACTGGTTGGTGTCGAATATCGTAACCTTGATTCAGCAGACAATGATTTACCGTGCCCTTGAAAAGAAAGGCTTACACAGTAAATAGAAACTCACTGAGTTAAATAAAAGGCGGCCAAATGGTCGCCTTTTTGTTTTTGTCTGATTACAATTAGCCCATCATCTATCAAAAAGCCAAAACCATGACCCAACATACCGATACGATCGTTGCACAAGCTACCGCCCCAGGCCGAGGTGGAGTAGGAATAATTAGAGTCTCTGGCGCAAAAGCCAAACAAGTCGCCCGTGAAATAACGGGTAAACAACTCAAACCTAGATACGCCGAGTACATTAGTTTTAAAGATGAAACGGGACAAGAGATCGATCAAGGTATTGCACTTTTTTTCAATAATCCGCACTCTTTTACAGGAGAGGATGTGCTAGAGCTACAAGGTCATGGTGGCCCTGTCGTGATGGATATGCTAATTAAACGCATTTTGAAGGTAGAGGGGATTCGTACAGCCAGGCCAGGTGAATTTTCTGAAAGAGCCTTTTTGAACGATAAAATGGACCTCACCCAGGCAGAAGCGATCGCCGACCTTATCGATGCCAGTTCTGAAGAGGCGGCAAAATCTGCGCTGAACTCTTTGCAAGGTCAGTTCTCTCAAAAAGTAAACTTGCTGGTAGAGTCACTGATTCATTTGAGAATCTACGTAGAAGCCGCCATCGACTTTCCCGAAGAAGAGATAGACTTTTTAGCGGATGGTAAGGTCAGTGGTGACTTACAAACCATTATCAACAATTTAAATGCGGTACGAGCAGAGGCAAATCAAGGCGCTATTATGCGTGAAGGGATGAAGGTGGTAATTGCCGGTCGTCCAAATGCTGGAAAATCAAGCCTGCTTAATGCCCTATCAGGGAAGGAGTCCGCGATTGTCACTGATATAGCAGGAACCACCCGAGACGTGTTAAGAGAGCATATCCATATTGATGGCATGCCAATACATATTATCGATACAGCAGGGCTTAGAGAGGCTTCTGATGAGGTAGAGCGAATTGGAATTGAACGTGCGTGGGAAGAGATAGCCCAAGCTGACAGAGTGCTTTTCATGGTTGATGGTACTACCACGACAGCAACCAACCCGACCGATATCTGGCCAGACTTCGTGGATCGTCTACCCAACGATATGGGTATGACTGTGATCCGTAATAAAGTGGATCAAACCGAAGAGAGTTTAGGCATTTGCCATGTAAATTCCCCAACATTGATTAGGCTATCAGCGAAAACAGGCCAAGGGGTTGATGCACTAAGGACTCACCTGAAAGAGTGTATGGGTTTCTCTGGCGGCAACGAAGGGGGCTTTATGGCTCGACGTCGCCACTTAGAAGCTCTAGAGAAAGCCGCTGAACACTTAGAGATAGGGCAACAACAACTCGAAGGTTATATGGCGGGAGAGATCCTTGCCGAAGAGTTAAGAATCAGCCAGCAACATCTGAATGAGATAACCGGAGCCTTCAGTTCTGACGACCTATTAGGCCGTATATTCTCCTCATTTTGTATTGGAAAATAACCATTCATTAACGAGAAAACGAGCGCTATGCTCGTTTTTTTTTACCCATAATCTATAGGACATAAAGATGAGTAATATCCAAATAATTACCGGCAGTACATTAGGTGGAGCCGAGTATGTCGGAGATCATTTAGAAGAGGTACTCAGCAATATTGGGGTCGATTCAGATATTCATAACAGCCCAAATCTAGATAATATTCCTAGCCAAGGTGATTGGTTATTAGTGGTATCAACACATGGAGCGGGTGAATATCCAGACAACTTCAAACCATTTATTGAACAAATAACCAACAATAATGCCGACCTTTCTGCCGTAAAATTCACGATTATTGCCATTGGAGATTCAAGTTATGACACATTTTGCGCCGCTGGAAATCAACTTAAAACGCTATTAGAACAGCATGGCGCAGGAGAAAAATATGGTCTTTTACAGGTCGATGTCACTGATGAGTTGATCCCAGAAGAGGCTGCAGAGCAGTGGATTTTACCCTTTTTTAGCTAATTAGCCTCAAAATCTAATAAAAATTATAAAAAAAATGGATTTATTTTCATTTATTTCTGTGGATAAAAGTAGATCTAAACGGTGATTAACCTATAGTTATGCACTTAATAAGATCTACCACTTCGACCCCCTGTGTATAAGTACCGTTTTTGATCCCAGCTATTACCCAAGAAGATCAGAGCTAAGTAACAATAAATGATCCGATCCAACATGATGATCTTAATGATCATTTATCGCTTACCCACAAGATCGTGCGATCCTAATAATAGATCTAATAAAAGATCTCTTTAAAAAGATCTTATATATATTAAGAGCAGCCCTTTTGACGGATCACATAACATTTCGCTATTTTCCAGAATCAGGGTAAAATGCTCGACCTTAAAATATCCCATTTCCACCTATGAAAAACACCTGAGGTTGTCCATGTTTTATCAAGAAAAATTTGATGTCATTGTTGTCGGTGGCGGTCACGCTGGCACAGAAGCAGCACTATCCGCTGCAAGAACTGGACAAAAAACCTTACTTTTGACGCATAACATCGATACTTTAGGTCAAATGTCATGCAATCCAGCCATTGGTGGAATTGGAAAAGGTCACTTGGTGAAAGAGGTCGATGCCTTAGGTGGATTGATGGCTCATGCCATTGACAAAGCGGGTATTCAATTTCGAACGCTTAACGCCTCAAAAGGACCAGCGGTTCGCGCAACTCGAGCACAGGCAGATCGTGCGATCTACAAAGCAGCTGTTAGAGAGAAATTAGAAAATCAACCTAACCTGACTCTATTCCAACAATCCGTTGATGATCTGATCATCGAAAACAATCAAGCTGTTGGTGTAGTAACTCAGATGGGATTAAAGTTTCATGCTCGATCAGTGGTATTAACCGTAGGCACATTTTTAGGCGGTAAGATTCACATCGGTTTAGAGAATTATTCTGGGGGCCGAACAGGTGATACCTCTTCGATTGCTCTAGCACAACGACTTCGTGAAATGCCATTTCGAGTTGATCGACTTAAAACGGGAACTCCCCCACGAATTGATGCTCGTACTGTAGATTTCAGTCAATTAGAGACTCAGCACGGAGATAATCCAACACCTGTATTCTCATTTTTAGGTAACCGTACTGAGCATCCAACACAGATCCCATGTTACATCACTCATACCAATGAGCAGACTCATGAGATTATTCGTCAAAATTTAGATCGAAGCCCGATGTATTCAGGGGTAATCGAAGGTATTGGTCCAAGATACTGCCCATCGATTGAAGATAAGGTAATGCGTTTTGCAGACAAAAACAGTCATCAGATTTTTGTTGAGCCTGAAGGACTGACGACTCACGAACTTTATCCTAACGGAATCTCGACCAGTTTACCTTTTGATGTACAAGTTAAAATTGTGCACTCAATGAAAGGGTTCGAGCAAGCACATATTGTGCGACCTGGTTATGCCATTGAGTATGACTTTTTCAATCCACAAGATTTAAAACAGACTTACGAAACCAAGTTTATTAAAGGCCTTTTCTTTGCTGGGCAAATTAATGGAACAACGGGTTATGAAGAGGCAGCAGCTCAAGGTTTAATGGCTGGACTGAATGCCAGTTTATATTCACAAGGCAAAGAGGGTTGGAGCCCACGACGTGATCAAGCTTACATGGGCGTATTAATTGATGATCTTTCAACATTAGGCACAAGTGAGCCGTATCGAATGTTTACTTCACGTGCAGAGTATCGTCTGTTACTGCGTGAAGATAATGCGGATATTCGCCTGACTGAAAAAGGGCGTGAATTAGGTTTAGTGGGTGATCTTCGCTGGCAACGATTCAATGAGAAGATGGAAAACATCGCTCTTGAACGTCAGCGTCTTAAAGATATTTGGATCAATCCAAGATCGGAGCATGTCGATCAACTTAACAAGATCCTAAAAACACCGCTAGTTCGTGAAGCCAATGGTGAGGATCTGATCCGTCGCCCAGAAGTTAATTATACACAGCTTGTTAAAATTGAGGGGTTTGGTCCTGAGCACGCGGATAAACAAGCAACAGAGCAAGTTGAAATTCAAGTGAAGTATGATGGATATATCCAACGTCAAAAAGATGAAATAGAGAAATCACTGCGTCATGAAAACACCAAGCTGCCCGTTGAACTCGACTATCAGCAGATGAAAGGGCTTTCTAATGAAGTGATTGCCAAGTTGAATGATAGTAAACCAGAAACCGTCGCGATCGCATCACGGATATCGGGTATTACACCAGCAGCCATCTCCATTATTTTGGTTTATTTAAAAAAACACGGCATGTTAAAAAAAGGGTAAAGCAGTGAGTGAGTTAAAAAAGAGATTAAATCAGCTTATTGCACAGAGCACTTTAACCGTGACTGAGCAGCAAAAAGATCAATTAATCGGTTACGTTGAGTTGCTCAATAAGTGGAATAAAGCGTATAACCTGACATCGGTAAGAATGCCGAGTGACATGTTAGTGAAGCATATCATGGACAGTATTGTAGTTAGCCCACATTTAGAGGGCAACAGCATGATAGATGTGGGAACGGGACCTGGACTTCCTGGTATCCCATTAGCGATCATGAATCCGGAAAAAACGTTTACTTTACTCGACAGCCTTGGAAAACGTATCCGCTTTATTAAGCAGGTGATTCACGAACTTCATATTTCCAATGTGACGGCGGTTCAAAGCAGAGTTGAAGATTTTCAACCAGAAGAGAAATTCGATATTGTATTAAGTCGTGCTTTTGCATCGATGACGGATATGGTGAATTGGTGTCATCATTTACCTAAAGAGACAACAGGTCACTTTCTGGCTTTGAAAGGTCTCTATCCGACAGATGAAATATCACTACTACCAGAATGGTGTTCTGTGACAGACATCAAAGCTTTGACAGTTCCTGAGTTAGAAGGCGAGCGTCATCTAGTAACCTTGTCTCCAACTAATAAATAGGTGAGGTATTCGTGGGCAGAATAATATCCATAGCAAATCAGAAAGGTGGCGTTGGTAAAACAACGACTTGCGTGAATTTGGCTGCTTCAATGGCAGCGACTCAACGCAAAGTACTGGTTATTGATTTGGATCCTCAAGGTAATGCCACTATGGCCAGTGGTGTTGATAAGTATCAAGTCGATGCGACTGCATATGATCTTCTGGTAGAAGAGACACCGTTTGAAGAGGTGGTCGTAAAATCAACCTCTGGGGGTTATGATTTAATCTCTGCTAATGGGGATGTGACCGCGGCTGAAATCAAATTAATGGAAGTGTTTGCACGTGAAGTTCGTTTAAGAACAGCGTTATCATCAGTTCGTGAAAAATATGATTTCATCTTTATCGATTGCCCACCAGCACTAAACCTGCTTACAATCAATGCCATGGCTGCCTCTGACTCTGTGTTAGTTCCTATGCAGTGCGAGTACTTTGCATTAGAAGGTTTGACCGCATTAATGGACACCATCAGTAAATTAGCTGCGGTCGTCAATGCTGATCTAAAAATTGAAGGGTTACTGCGCACCATGTTTGATCCGAGAAACCGTCTCTCCAATGAGGTTTCTGATCAGCTGAAAAAGCACTTTGGTGATAAAGTTTACAGAACCGTTATCCCTCGAAATGTACGTTTAGCTGAAGCTCCTAGTCATGGTCTTCCAGCTATGTATTACGATAAATACTCCGCAGGAGCTAAAGCGTATCTTGCATTGGCGGGTGAGATTATCCGTCGTAGTGAAGTTGACAATCATGTATCTAGCGAAAAAATAGAGGCCTAAGAGAATGAGTAAACGTGGCTTAGGTAAAGGACTAGATGCACTGCTTGCAACCAGCTCACTTGCCAGAGAGAAACAGCAAGTGGCCGTGAGCAGTCAAGCACTTTCATCGGACTCCAATTTAATTGATATATCGATTAATCACCTGCAGCCGGGTCAGTATCAACCAAGAAAAGATATGGATTCTGTTGCGCTGGAGGAACTTGCCGCTTCAATCAGTTCTCAAGGAATTATTCAACCTATCGTCGTTCGCTCAGTTGCTGATGGTCGTTATGAGATCATTGCCGGAGAACGTCGTTGGAGAGCATCACGTAAAGCGGGACTAAAAGTCGTTCCTTGTATTGTTAAAATCGTTGAAGACCGCGCGGCAATTGCGATGGCTCTAATAGAGAATATTCAACGTGAAGACTTGAATGTGATTGAAGAGGCTCAAGCACTTGAAAGATTGCAAGAAGAGTTCGAATTAACTCACTTGCAAGTTGCTGAAATAGTAGGTAAATCAAGAACAACCGTTTCAAATTTATTACGACTTAATCAGTTAGAATCAACCGTAAAAGGCTTGGTTGAGAAAAAAGTGATTGAGATGGGCCATGCACGTGCACTTTTGGCCTTAGACGGTGAAGCACAATGCGAAGCGTCTGAAATAATTGCTAACAAAAAGCTCACTGTTAGAGAAACTGAGAAATTAGTTAAAAAAATGCTAACGCCTGTTGAAGATAAGCCAATAAAAACAGTGGATAGCGATGCTCAAGCTATCTCTACGCAGTTGTCGAAAAAACTCGGAACTGAGGTTTCCATATCACGCTCGGTGAATGGAAAAGGAAAACTCACAATTTGTTTTGATGAGAGAGACAAATTACAGCAAATTCTTGCTATATTTGATGAGAAATTTAACGCTTAGTCTAATTATGTAGCCGAAAGTCAGCTTTAAGTTGATAATTGCATCGAATATTTAGATCTAGAGCAATGAATTGTAGATTCTGCATTGTTGTAAAAAGCAATGGTGAATGTATAATCCGAGTCTTGGTAAAGGAAATGTTGCTGATGTTGAACAATGGTTGGTTAAAAGGGTCTATTGTTGCCTTTTTATGTCAATTGATTATTGTGACGGTTTTTGCGAGTTTCCTCTATCATACTCAAGGTGAGATAGCTGGAATATCAGCTATTTTGGGGGGGCTAGTTTACTGTGGGCCAATGTTATTAGCTAACTTATTTATGAGTAAATCTAGTGACACTTCAGCCAAAGCAGTTGTTGCAAGAGCGTATTTAGGCACCATCTATAAGATGGCTGTTTCCGTCTGTTTATTCATTTATATTTTCAAATATATGTCAATAAATATAGCTATATTTATAGCTGCTTATGTAATCACACTACTTACACAATACGCTACGTCATATGTTTTTCTTAATCGTAACTAGACAGGATATCTAATGGCTGGTTCAGGTGAAGCTCTGACTGCTCAGGAATACATTGCACACCACCTTACCTTTTTAAGTTCTGGAGAAGGATTTTGGAGTCTTAATATAGATTCTATGATTTTCTCTGTGCTTACGGGTGCTGGTATGCTTTGGCTTTTCCGTCGTGTTGCTGTAAAAGCAACAGTAGGAGTACCAGGCAAGCTTCAGTGCTTTGTCGAGATGATTGTTGAATTTGTCGATGGAACCATAAAAGATATTTTCAATGGAAAGAGTACATTAATTGCTCCATTAGCGTTAACCATTTTCGGATGGGTTTTCCTAATGAACTTAATGGATTTGATTCCGGTTGATTTTCTGCCTCATACAGCTCAAGTTCTTGGTGTACCTTATCTTCGTGTCGTACCTACTGCTGACGTTAACATTACGTTATCAATGGCATTAGGTGTGTTCTTTTTGATTCTGTTCTACAGCATCAAAATTAAAGGAGTAAAAGGATTTGCTAAAGAGTTAACCTTACAACCATTCAACCATTGGGCATTTATCCCAGTGAACTTGATATTGGAAGGGGTAACTTTAATCGCAAAACCTGTTTCTTTAGGTCTCCGATTGTTTGGGAATATGTACGCAGGTGAGTTGATATTTATTTTGATCGCAGGGTTATTGCCTTGGTGGTCTCAATGGTTATTATCAGTTCCTTGGGCTATTTTTCATATTTTAATCATCACGCTACAATCATTTATATTTATGGTGCTGACAATCGTTTATCTGTCACAAGCATCAGAAGATCATTAATTGTATTTTTAAAACAACACTTAGTTAGAAATTGGAGTTATACATGGAAATGACAGAAACAATTCTGTACCTTGCAGTTGCTATTATGATGGGTTTAGCTGCTATCAGTGCGGCAATTGGTATTGGTATGTTAGGTGGTAAATTCTTGGAAGGTGCAGCTCGCCAACCTGATTTGATCCCTCTACTTCGTACACAGTTCTTCATCGTTATGGGTCTGGTTGATGCGATCCCAATGATTACTGTAGGTTTAAGCCTTTATATTATGTTTGCGGTCGCCGGATAATTAATTATCTTTTTCGGTATTTTTTCTAACTTGCAAACATAGGAGAGTATGCGGTGAATATGAACGCAACTCTGCTGGGTCAGGCAATCGCCTTTGTACTATTTGTTTGGTTCTGCATGAAATATGTATGGCCACCACTTATTACTGCGATTGAAGAACGTCAGAAAAATATAGCTGACGGTTTAGCTGCTGCGGATCGCGCTGCTAAAGACTTGAGCCTAGCCCAAGCAAATGCCTCTGATAAATTAAAAGAGGCAAAACGTACTGCAACCGAGATCATTGACCAAGCGAATATTCGTAAGAATAAAATTTTGGATGAAGCCCGTGAGGAAGCGCTTGCTGAGCGTCAAAATATCCTTACTCAAGGTGAAGCTGAAATTGAAACCGAACGTAATCGTGCACGTGATGAACTGCGTAAACAGGTTGCAACTCTGGCCGTGATTGGTGCCGAGAAAATCCTAGAGCGTTCTATTGATGAACAAGCTCATAGCGATATTCTTGATAGCATCACTGCTAAGTTATAAGTAGAGGGGGCAGCATATGTCGGAAATGACAACAATCGCACGCCCCTACGCTAAAGCAGCTTTTGACTTTGCTGTTGAGAAAGGTGAGATGACCAAATGGGGTCAAATGCTTACCTTTACTGCTGAAGTAGCAAACAACGATGATATGAAAGAACTGATTAATGGTGCTGTTTCAGCTCCTCAGTTATCTGAAATATTCACTTCTGTTTGTGAAGAGCAACTCGACGAATTTGGCCAAAACTTTATTAAAGTAATGGCTGAAAATGGACGCTTAAAAGCACTACCAAGTGTGTTGGAGTTATTTCTAACACTGCAAGCTGAGCATGAAAGAGTGATGGATGTAGAAGTCACTTCTGCAGTAGCACTCTCAGAAAGTCAACTTGCTAATATTGGTACAAAACTTGAAGCGCGTCTAGAACGTAAAGTAAAGCTGAATTGCAGTGTAGATGAGACTCTACTTGGTGGGGTCGTTATACGAGCCGGAGATTTAGTCATCGATAACTCAGCGCGTACTAGTATACGTAGACTGAGCGATGCATTGCAGTCTTGATTGGAGCATGCAAAATGCAACTTAATTCCACGGAAATTAGTGATCTGATCAAACAACGTATTGAGAAATTCAGCGTTGTTAGTGAAGCTCGCAATGAAGGTACTATCGTTTCTGTAAGCGATGGTATCATTCGAATCCATGGCCTTGCGGATGTAATGCAAGGCGAAATGATTGAACTACCAGGTGGCCGTTTTGCACTTGCACTTAACCTTGAGCGTGACTCAGTTGGTGCAGTTGTAATGGGTCCATATGTCGACCTTCAGGAAGGCATGAAAGTAACAGGTACTGGTCGTATTCTTGAAGTACCAGTAGGTCCAGAAATGCTTGGTCGTGTTGTAAACACGCTAGGTCAACCAATTGATGGTAAAGGTCCTATTGATGCTAAACTTACTTCTCCTATCGAAGTAATTGCACCAGGTGTTATCGACCGTAAATCGGTTGATCAACCTGTACAAACTGGTTATAAGTCAGTTGACTCAATGATCCCTGTGGGTCGTGGTCAGCGTGAGCTTATCATCGGAGACCGTCAGACTGGTAAAACAGCACTGGCACTCGATGCAATTATCAACCAGAGAAATTCTGGTATTTACTCTATCTACGTAGCGATTGGCCAGAAGGCATCAACAATCTCTAACGTAGTTCGCAAACTAGAAGAGCACGGAGCGCTAGCTAACACGATTGTTGTTGTTGCGTCTGCCTCTGAGTCTGCAGCACTGCAATATCTAGCTCCTTATGCTGGTTGCGCAATGGGTGAATACTTCCGTGACCGCGGTGAAGATGCACTGATCGTTTATGATGATCTGTCTAAGCAAGCGGTAGCGTATCGTCAGATTTCCCTGCTACTTAAGCGTCCACCAGGACGTGAAGCTTACCCAGGTGATGTATTCTACCTTCACTCCCGTCTGCTTGAGCGTGCTGCTCGTGTAAGCGAAGCGTACGTAGAAAAATTCACTAACGGTGAAGTGAAAGGTAAAACAGGTTCTTTAACTGCTCTACCTATTATCGAAACACAAGCAGGTGATGTCTCTGCGTTTGTACCTACAAACGTAATTTCGATTACCGATGGCCAGATCTTCCTACAAACAGAACTGTTCAACGCCGGCGTACGTCCAGCAGTTGATCCAGGTATCTCTGTTTCTCGTGTAGGTGGTGCTGCGCAAACTAAAATCGTTAAGAAACTGTCTGGTGGTATTCGTACCGCTCTTGCACAGTACCGTGAATTGGCAGCATTTGCTCAGTTCTCATCGGATCTTGACGAAGCAACTAAGAAACAGCTAGACCACGGTCAGAAAGTTACCGAACTTATGAAGCAAAAACAGTACGCACCAATGTCTGTTTTTGATCAAGCGATGGTTCTTTTTGCAGCTGAGAAAGGTTATTTAGGCGATATCGAGCTTAATAAACTGGCTGATTTTGAAAGTGCATTGCTGTCGTTTGCTCGAGGTCAACACGCCGATCTTGCTTCTAAGATTGATGAAACGGGTGCTTACGATAAAGATATCGAAGGTCAGCTTACTAAGCTGGTTGACGATTTCAAAGCAACCCAGACCTGGTAATTCGTTGGTGGCCTATATGGGTCACCGATAAGACGGAGAGTAACGATGGCCGGTGCTAAAGAGATTCGTAATAAGATCGGGAGTGTACAAAGCACTCAAAAGATCACTAAGGCAATGGAGATGGTTGCCGCTTCAAAAATGCGTCGTACTCAAGACTCAATGGAAGCGTCACGTCCATATGCTGAAACAATACGTAAAGTGATCGGTCATTTAGCCCTTGGTAATTTAGAGTATCGTCATCCTTATCTTGAGGAGCGAGAAGCCAAGCGCGTAGGCTACATCATTATTTCTACAGACCGCGGTCTTTGTGGTGGTTTAAATATTAATTTATTTAAAAATGTCATTACAGAGATGAAAGAGTGGTCTGAAAAAGGTGCAGAAATTGATTTAGGCCTTATTGGTACTAAAGCCACTGCATTTTTCAACAGCTACGGCGGTAACGTTGTCGCTCAAGTTTCAGGTTTAGGTGATTCACCTAGCGTGGAAGAGCTCATCGGTACTGTTGGTGTAATGCTGAAGAAATATGATGAAGGCCAATTGGATCGCCTGTACATAGTGAACAATAAATTTGTCAACACTATGGTACAAGCACCAACGATCGATCAATTGCTTCCTTTGCCTAAATCGGAAGATGAAGCAATGAAACGCAATCATTCTTGGGACTATATTTATGAGCCTGAGCCTAAACAACTTCTTGAGTCACTGCTTATTCGCTATGTCGAATCACAAGTGTACCAAGCGGTTGTAGAGAACCTAGCCTGTGAACAAGCAGCGCGTATGATTGCGATGAAAGCGGCAACTGATAATGCAAGCGACTTAATCGATGACCTACAACTTGTGTATAACAAAGCACGTCAAAGTGCGATTACACAAGAGTTGTCAGAGATTGTTTCAGGCGCTGCAGCGGTTTAAGCATAGGAATAAACTAAAAGTTTAGAGGATTAACGATGGCTACAGGTAAGATCGTACAGATCATCGGTGCGGTAGTCGACGTAGAGTTTGCGCAGGGCGAAGTACCTAAGGTATATGATGCTCTGAATGTTGTTGACTCTAAAGAGCGTCTAGTTCTTGAAGTTCAGCAGCAGACTGGTGGCGGTATTGTTCGCGCAATCGCCATGGGTAGCTCTGACGGTTTACGTCGCGGTTTGGTAGTAGAAAGCACTAACGCTCCAATTCAAGTACCAGTTGGTACTAAGACTCTAGGACGTATCATGAACGTTCTAGGTGACCCGATTGATGAGTGTGGTGAGATTGGTGAAGAAGAGCGTTACTCTATTCACCGTGAAGCGCCAAGCTATGAAGATCAGTCAAACTCGACTGAACTACTTGAAACCGGTGTAAAAGTAATCGACTTGATTTGCCCATTTGCTAAAGGTGGTAAAATCGGTCTATTCGGTGGTGCAGGTGTAGGTAAAACCGTCAACATGATGGAACTTATCAACAACATCGCACTGCAACACTCAGGTTTATCAGTATTTGCGGGCGTTGGTGAACGTACTCGTGAAGGTAACGATTTCTACTTTGAAATGCAGGAAGCAGGTGTTGTAAACATCGAAAAACCTGAAGAATCAAAAGTAGCGATGGTTTACGGACAGATGAATGAGCCTCCTGGTAACCGTCTACGTGTAGCACTTACAGGCCTAACAATGGCTGAGCGCTTCCGTGATGAAGGCCGTGACGTTCTACTGTTTGTAGATAACATTTACCGTTATACCCTTGCGGGAACAGAAGTATCGGCTCTATTGGGTCGTATGCCATCTGCGGTAGGTTATCAGCCAACACTTGCTGAAGAAATGGGTGTTCTACAGGAACGTATCACATCGACTAAGTCAGGTTCTATTACCTCGATTCAGGCGGTATACGTACCTGCGGATGACTACACCGATCCGTCTCCAGCAACAACGTTTGCTCACTTGGATGCGACCGTTGCACTTAACCGTAATATCGCTGCTATGGGTCTATACCCTGCGATTGACCCATTGGACTCGACGTCACGTCAGTTAGATCCATTGGTTGTTGGTCAAGAGCACTATGATATTGCACGTGGTGTACAGTCAACTCTTCAGCGCTATAAAGAGCTAAAAGACATCATTGCTATCCTTGGTATGGACGAGCTATCTGAAGAAGATAAGCAAGTTGTATCTCGTGCACGTAAGATTGAGCGTTTCTTAACTCAGCCTTACCACGTAGCTGAAGTATTCACTGGTGACCCAGGAATCTACGTACCTCTTAAAGAGACACTACGTGGCTTTAAAGGTCTATTAGCTGGTGATTACGATGACATTCCTGAGCAAGCATTCATGTACTGCGGTACTATTGAAGATGCGCTTGAGAATGCTAAGAAGCTGTAAAGCAGACTAGGAGGCAATATGGCAGCAATGACCTTTCACTTGGATGTAGTAAGCGCAGAGAAGAAGATCTTTTCTGGCCTTGTTGAAACATTTCAAGTGTCCGGTAGCGAAGGTGAGCTTGGTATCTATCATGGCCATGCTCCCCTGCTGACCGCTATTAAACCTGGTATGGTGCGTATTGTGAAACAGCACGGTCACGAAGAGATTTTATATGTCTCTGGTGGCTTCGTTGAAATTCAAGCTAACTCATCTACTGTGTTAGCTGATACAGCGATTCGTGGTGAAGATCTTGATGCGGCAAAGGCTGAAGAAGCTAAACGCAAAGCTGAGGAACATATCCAGAATCAGCACAGTGACGTTGACTTTGCACAAGCGGCAAGTGATTTAATTAAAGCTATTGCTCAACTTCGAGTGATCGAATTGACCAAAAGACGTTAATTAAATATCAGCAAAAAGGGCGGCCAGTGGTCGCCTTTTTTATTTTCTACTGAATAAAACGGCATACTTGCCATACTTATGGCTGATTTTTAATCAAAAAGTCCGATCCTCTCTTAAATCCTCCCTCGTTACTCGGTACAATGTCGAACATAAATCGTCATAATAATTAAGGCTTACTTAAATGAACTTCAGTGCAGTGATTCTTGCCGCGGGTAAAGGCACCCGCATGTACTCCAATAAACCTAAAGTTTTACATACGCTTGCTGGCAAGCCGATGGTAAAGCATGTTATTGATACCTGTGAGAGTATTGGTGCTCAGAATATCCATCTGGTTTATGGCCATGGTGGAGAGTTGATGCAAGCTGAACTCGCTCAAGAGTCAGTGAATTGGGTATTGCAGGCGGATCAACTCGGAACGGGTCATGCAGTCGATCAAGCGTCACCACGGTTTGCTGAAGATGAAAAAGTACTGATTCTTTATGGCGATGTGCCACTGATCAGCCGTACAACATTACAAAACTTGTTAGAAGCTCAACCTAATGGCGGGATTGCACTGTTAACCGTCGTTTTAGACAACCCAATGGGATATGGACGAATTGTTCGTAAAAATGGTCCTGTGGTCGCGATTGTTGAGCAGAAAGATGCATCTGAAGAGCAGAAACAGATTAAAGAGATCAACACTGGTGTCATGGTGGCTAATGGTGGCGATCTGAAACGCTGGCTTTCAAATCTTAACAATGAAAATGCGCAGGGTGAATATTACCTAACTGATGTGATTGCAGCAGCTCACAGTGAAGGTCGCGCTGTAGAAGCCGTTCATCCTGAAAATGCGATTGAGGTTGAAGGGGTCAATGATCGTATTCAACTGGCTCGTTTAGAGCGTGCATTCCAAGAGATGCAAGCACGTAATCTGCTTCAACAAGGGGTGATGCTACGTGATCCAAGCCGATTTGATCTACGAGGCACTCTGCAGTGTGGTATGGATGTTGAAATTGATGCCAACGTGATCATCGAAGGTAATGTTACTATCGGAAATGATGTAACGATAGGCGCGGGATCGGTTTTAATCGATTGCGAAATTGATGATAACACTGTGATCAAACCCTATAGTGTTATTGAAGGAGCGACTGTTGGTGAGAAGTGTTCCGTTGGGCCTTTTGCTCGCCTTCGTCCTGGCGCTGAATTGTGTGAAGACTCTCATGTAGGTAACTTTGTTGAGATTAAAAAATCGCGACTAGGTAAAGGCTCAAAATGTGGTCACTTGAGTTACTTGGGTGACTCTGACGTGGGCGAGAGAGTTAATATTGGCGCGGGTGTGATTACCTGTAACTATGATGGTGCCAATAAATTCAAAACCACCATTGGAGATGATGTGTTTGTGGGCTCGGATTGTCAGTTGATTGCGCCTGTTACTATTGGAGATGGCGCGACTATTGGTGCTGGTACTACCTTGACCAAAGACGTTGAAGAGGGCACTCTGGCCATTTCAAGAGCCAAAGAGCGCACGATTGCTAATTGGGTTAGACCAACGAAAAAGAAGTAGATCAATAGACAATAAAAAAGCGACCTTCGGGTCGCTTTTTTGTATCTGCTATTATGGTTTTTAGGATAGAAAAAACGTAAAGGCAGGATTGTCTGTTTCATCTTTGCACTGGTAACCGAGTTCTCGTAAATGGCTAGAGAAACTGGCCAAATCGGACTCTTCCAGTTCAAAACCACACAGTACACGGCCATAATCAGCACCATGGTTGCGGTAATTAAACAAGCTAATATTCCAATGGGTACCTAATGTGTTTAAGAACTTCAGTAGGGCACCGGGGTGCTCTGGAAATTCAAAACTGTATAGACGCTCTTTGATCGCTTTTGACGGCTTTCCACCTATCATGTAACGAATGTGCAGTTTAGCCATCTCGTCATCGGATAGATCGATAACGGGGTATTCACCTTGTCTTAGATCGTGAACAATTTCATTTAACTCTTCTTGGCCACGCATTAAGCGCACCCCAACGAAGATGTTTGCTAACGTTTCATCACCTTGGCGGTAATTAAACTCTGTCACTGCTCGGCCCTTAATAAGGTCGCAAAACTGTAAAAATGCACCTTGACGCTCTGGAATGGTTACCGCTAACAGTCCCTCACGCTTCTCACCGAGCTCACAACGCTCTGAAACGTAACGTAAGCTATGAAAGTTAGTATTAGCACCAGAGAGAACACATGCCAGTGACTTATCCGTGAGCTGATGTTCAGCGGCGTATTTCTTAAGTCCTGCTAACGAGATAGCACCAGAAGGTTCAGCAATAGCACGAGTATCTTCAAAGATATCCTTCACTGCAGAGCAGATCTCATCACTGGAAACCGTCACGTGACCATCTAAATATTGTTGGCATAACCTGAACGTTTCACTACCGATCTTCTTCACGGCCACACCATCAGCAAACATACTGATTTGATCAAGAACCACAGGTTCACCAGCATCGAGCGCTGCTTTTAAACAGGCTGAGTCTTCTGGTTCAACAGCTATCACTTTAATTTCAGGCATCAGCTGCTTAATGAGTACCGCAACACCCGCTGCTAACCCTCCGCCCCCAACAGGAACAAAGATACAGTCGAGATGACCGTTCTGTTGCAACATCTCCATCCCCAAGGTGCCTTGTCCTGCAATGACTTTAGGGTGATCAAAAGGGGGAATAAACGTATAGCCGTTTACCTGTGCTAACCGCTCTGCTTCCACTTTGGCTTCATCAAAGTTGTTACCATACAAGATCACTTCGCCACCAAAGGCTTTAACCGCTTCGACTTTAATATCAGGAGTGATTTTAGGCATAACGATAATGGCTCTAATCCCTAAAGTCGTACCAGAAAAAGCTAACCCTTGTGCGTGGTTACCCGCCGACGCTGCTATCACGCCTGCCGATTTTTGTGCTTCCGTTAAGCTTGCTGCCATATTATAAGCGCCGCGCAGTTTAAACGAGTGGACCGGTTGACGGTCTTCTCGTTTTAGCTGAATGCGGTTACCGAGCCTTTCCGATAGACGAGTCATATCTTGCAGTGGGGTAATGCTGGCGACATCGTAAACAGGAGCTCTTAAGATCTCGCGTAGATACTCTGCACCGCTCATTTCAACACTATTTGACTCAGTAAGTCTGCTCATGAATTAGAGATCCTCAAGTTTAGATTTGTCACGCACCGCACCTTTATCTGCGCTAGTAGCTAACATAGCGTAAGCTTTCAGAGCTAAAGAGACTTCACGCTGACGGTCAGCAGGTTTCCAACCTAACTTATCCTGTTCGATACGACGAGCTTCTACTTCTGCATCAGGGACATCAAGAGTGATGGAGCGGTTTGGAATATCAATGGTAATAATATCACCACTGTTAACCAGGCCAATTAAACCACCACTTGCTGCTTCCGGTGAAGCATGGCCAATTGAGAGACCAGATGTACCTCCAGAGAATCGACCATCAGTAAGAAGGGCACATGACTTGCCTAATCCCATTGATTTCAGGTAAGTGGTTGGGTAGAGCATCTCTTGCATACCCGGTCCACCTTTCGGACCTTCGTAACGAATAATAACCACATCACCCGCTTTAACCTGACCACCTAAGATACCTTCTACAGCACTGTCTTGGCTTTCAAAGACAACTGCAGGGCCTTGGAATTTAAGATTATCTTCATCAACACCTGCTGTTTTCACAATACAACCGTCGACGGCAATATTACCGGAAAGAACCGCAAGGCCACCTTCTTGGCTAAAGGCGTTCTCTTTAGTACGAATACAACCATTTTTACGGTCATCGTCTAAACGATCCCAACGGCAATCTTGCGAGAAGGCTTTTGTGGTACGAATACCAGCAGGACCAGCACGGAAGAACTTCAGCACATCAGCATCATCAGTTTGCATAATGTCATACTGTGCTAGTTGCTCTTTCAAACTTAAACCAAGTACTGTACGTGTATCGCTATTAAGCAGGCCTGCACGATCTAATTCGCCAAGAATCGCCATAACACCACCAGCGCGGTGAACATCTTCCATATGATATTTAGGCGTTGATGGCGCTACTTTACACAGATGAGGAACGCGGCGAGACATCTCATCGATATCAGCCATATCAAAGTTAATCTCACCCTCTTGAGCGGAGGCTAACAGGTGAAGAACGGTGTTACTTGAACCGCCCATTGCAATATCGAGTGCCATGGCATTTTCAAAAGCGGCGCGGTTTGCAATATTGCGAGGTAGAGCTGATTCATCATCTTGTTCGTAATAGCGTTTAGTCAGTTCAACCACACGCTTACCTGCATTGATAAACAGTTGCTCACGATCGGCGTGTGTGGCTAACATTGAACCATTACCTGGCTGAGATAGGCCTAATGCTTCAGTTAAACAGTTCATTGAGTTAGCAGTGAACATGCCTGAACATGAACCACAGGTAGGGCATGCAGAACGCTCAACTTGCTCACTCTGTTCATCAGAAATGGTTGGATCGGCACCCTGAATCATGGCATCGACAAGGTCAAGTTTGATGATTTGATCGGAAAGCTTGGTTTTACCCGCTTCCATTGGGCCACCAGAAACAAAGATGACAGGAATATTAAGACGCATTGCTGCCATCATCATCCCTGGGGTAATTTTGTCACAGTTTGAGATACAGACCATGGCATCGGCGCAGTGCGCGTTAACCATATATTCGACAGAATCCGCAATCAGTTCTCGTGAAGGCAGTGAATAGAGCATACCGCCATGGCCCATTGCGATGCCATCATCAACCGCAATGGTATTGAACTCTTTGGCGATTCCGCCCGCTTTTTCAATTTCACCAGCTACCAACTGACCCATATCTTTTAGATGAACGTGGCCTGGAACAAACTGAGTAAATGAGTTAACGACAGCAATGATAGGCTTACCAAAATCTTCATCTTTTACCCCAGTGGCGCGCCATAGTGCACGGGCTCCAGCCATATTTCGGCCATGGGTTGTTGTCGCTGAACGATACTTAGGCATTGTTATAAATCCTTCTATTAATTATTTTGAAGCGTCGGTGCTGTATACATAATCTAACCAGCCCCACTTATCTTCTGTTGTTCCGTTAAATAGGCCAAAATAGGCAGCCTGGATCTCTTTGGTGATTGGCCCGCGTTTCCCTGTACCAACTTCAATTTGATCAACACTTCTTACTGGAACCAACTCGGCAGCGGTTCCTGTCATGAAGATCTCATCAGCAAGGTAGAGCGACTCACGGGCAATGTTCTCTTCACGCACTTCATAACCCATCTCTTTAGCAAGAATCATGATGGTGTCACGAGTGATACCCGGTAAAATGGCACTGGTTGCTGGAGGGGTAGATAGAATCCCTTTTCGAACCACAAATAGGTTTTCACCGGCACCTTCCGAAAGATAACCATCAACACTTAATGCTATACCTTCTGCGTAACCATGACGGCGTGCTTCACTGCCAACCAGTAGTGATGAAAGGTAGTTACCACCTGCTTTCGCCGCAGTCGGTATGGTATTAGGGGCAGCACGATTCCAGCTCGAAATCATTGCGTCGACACCACTTTCCAGAGCCTCTTCACCTAAGTAAGATCCCCAAGGAAAGGCAGCACACATCAGTTCCATATTGGTATCAACGGGAGGACAAACCCCAAGGCCTACATTACCCACATAGCCGAGAGGGCGAATGTAAGCTGAAGTGAGTTTATTGACTCGAATGGTTTCACGACAGATTTCCATTAACTCATCCACAGAGTATGGAATAGGGAAACGGTATATCTTAGCTGAGTTTTTCAGACGTTCCATATGCTCTTTATGACGGAAGACAATTGGCCCTTTCGGTGTGTTGTAGCAACGGATACCTTCAAAAACAGAGGTGCCATAATGCATCGCGTGAGTAAGAACGTGTACTTTGGCGTCAGCCCAAGGGACCATTTCGCCATTAAACCAAATATAATCTGCTGTATTTGCCATGTTAGTTCCCTTATGCGCTTTCTAATGTCGTGACATCAACGGTACGAATATCCCATAACTTTTCAACCTGATTAGTAATTAGGCTGATTGGTCGCTCGCTCTCAACAATGATCTCGATTTTTGCAATTTTATTCGATTGGTTTTGAGTCGCTGTCACTTTGAGTATAGTAAATCCACGGTGTCGGATGACTCTAAGAACACGCTCCAACAGTACCGGTCGATCATTTGCTTCAATGTTTAATAGGTGCTGTATCATTATGAGTTCTCCAACATATCATGGTTTGCGGCGCCAGGTGGTACCAGAGGCCATACATTCTCTTCTTCAGATATCATGACATGCAGTAGGTAGGCCGTCTTACTTGCCAGCATCTCTTTAAGAGCCGGTTCGACCTCTTCTTTTTTGGTGATGGTTTTTCCTGGGAAGCCAAATGCGGCAGCTAAAGCCACGAAATCTGGGTTGTCATCTAAAATCGTTTCACTATGACGCCCATCAAAGAAGAGGGATTGCCATTGGCGAACCATCCCTAATCGTTGGTTGTTGAGTAGAACTATTTTTACTGGGATGTGGCGGCGCTTTAATGTGCCTAACTCCTGCACGTTCATCATGAATGAGCCATCTCCAGTGATCAGTACCGATTGGTCATCTGGACGGGCAACACTCGCTCCCATCGCAACAGGTAGACCGTACCCCATGGTACCTAAGCCTGCTGAAGTCATATAGTTTTCAGGCTGACGAGGTTGAATGTGCTGAGCTGCCCACATTTGATGCTGGCCAACATCGGTAGAGATCATCGTACTATCTGGCATAAGATCAGAAAGCTGCTTGAGTAACCCAGGAGCAAAAATAAGATCGCCTGGGTGATCGTAACGCCACTTAAACTCTGATCGTAGTTCGTCGGCATGCGCTAACCAGGGTGAAATATCTTGGGATACCTCTAGCTGGGGAAGCACGACATTAATGTCACACTGAATCGGGGCGTTAGCGGTGCGCAGTTTATTAAATTCGGCAGCATCAATATCAATATGAATCACTTTTGCATGCGGAGCAAAGGTGTCTAGCTTGCCAGTCACTCGGTCATCAAAACGTGCACCAATAACGATCAGTAGGTCGGACTCTTGAACCACTAAATTGGCTGCTTTTGTGCCATGCATTCCTACCATTCCTAAATAGTGAGGATTATGGCGCTCGATGGTCCCTAACCCTTTTAAGGTGCTTACTGAAGGCATTGGGTTACGTAGCATAAATTGTCTGACCGTAGATGTTGCTTTTGCCAGTTGAACCCCGCCACCGACATAAAGTACCGGCTTTTTGCTGACGGATAAGAGTTGTTGAGCCGCTTCTATTGATCCTTCTTCGGCGATCGGTTTGGCTGGTGGTTCAAAGTAGGGAAGAATGGTAACAGGGGCTTCGGCTAACTGTACATCTTTGGCAATATCGACAAGAACAGGGCCTGGACGACCGGCTTTCGCGACTTCAAAAGCTTCAGAAAGGGTTGGAGCCAGTTCATTGATGTCGGTCACTAGGTAACTGTGTTTAGTACATGAGAGAGACATACCGATAACATCCATCTCTTGGAAAGCATCGGTACCAATCAGTGAACTAGCGACTTGTCCGGTGATAGCGACTAATGGCACTGAGTCCATGAAAGCATCAGCAAGACCTGTGACCAAATTGGTGGCTCCAGGTCCCGATGTTGCGAGACAGACACCAACCTCTTGAGTGGAACGAGCTAAGCCAATCGCGGCCATTGCAGCGCCTTGTTCATGGCGACAGAGGATGTGTTCGACACCACCATCATACAATGCATCATAAATTGGCATAATGGCACCGCCAGGGTAACCAAATACCGTTTTAATGCCCTCTTGTTGCAAAGCCGATACGACTAAGCTTGCTCCATTCATTTTCATTTCCTTTTCAATCCTTGAGTCACTTATTATGAGGCGATGTCATATTGATTGATGCACGCCCTGTGCAACTGCTCGCTGTCTGGTGACTAATTATAAAAAAACCCCCTTGCTATCTGCTCGGGGGTTTTCTGTGTGCTTGGTTAACTTCTTTTAGCTCACTCTCCCCCGTATCGCGATAATAATCACGACGACGTTGATAATGAGAATATTCAGTTGAGCAAAAAGTGGCATTGTTAGTTTGTTAACCTATTTTTGTGTTCTTTTTATGTCTTACCTTAAGTGGTAACACAGACATGCCTCTCATGACAAGAAAAAAACGATTTTATTTAACTTTTTATGCTTATTTATGCTCTATAGGTGGCAAATGATATCAAACCAGCCTAAATCAGCATTTTTACGTATAACGGGTAACTTTATGGGATTAGCAATTATTCACAGTCGAGCGTGTATTGGCGTAGAGGCTCCACCAGTCACCGTCGAAGTTCATATCAGTAACGGCATGCCAGGTTTTGCCCTTGTTGGTTTACCTGAAACAACCGTTAAAGAGGCCAAAGATAGAGTAAGAAGTGCCATTATTAATGCAAAATTTGAATTTCCATCCAAGAAAATTACGGTTAACTTAGCTCCGGCTGATCTGCCTAAAGAGGGGAGCCGGTTTGATCTGCCCATTGCATTAGGGATTTTAGTGGCATCCGGTCAGGTGTCGGAGAGTCAGTTACCCAGTTATGAATTTGTGGGGGAGCTGGCGTTATCTGGTGAACTTCGACGAGTAAAGGGGGTACTGCCTGCAGCAATGGCAGCAGAGAAAGATCAACGCTGCTTAATTGTACCGGATGAAAATGGTGATCAGGCGGCCTTAGTGGGGGCCGATATTCATAAATCGTCACCCACACTGTTGCAAGTGTGCAGGACGCTATGTGGGGAAGCAGAGCTGGGTCTATATCAAACTAACTCAGAGGTAGTGGATACGGTTCACGATAGAGATTTGCAAGATATTATCGGACAACAACAAGGAAAGCGTGCATTAGAAATAGCGGCCGCTGGGGGGCATAATTTACTATTTTTGGGCCCGCCGGGGACAGGGAAGACGATGTTGGCTTCTAGAATGTGCGACCTATTGCCGGAGATGAATGATAAAGAGGCGCTAGAGACGGCATCGGTAGCGTCATTAACTGACCAAATAATTACTGAGCACAATTGGCGTATTCGACCATTTCGATCGCCTCATCACTCGAGTTCAATGGCCGCATTAGTTGGTGGCGGTTCAAACCCTAAACCGGGTGAGATATCGCTCTCTCATAATGGGGTGCTGTTTCTTGATGAACTGCCTGAATTTGAACGACGCGTTTTAGACTCCCTTAGAGAACCTCTAGAATCTGGAGAGATCATTATTTCAAGGGCGATATGTAAAACTCGATTTCCAGCGCGTTTTCAACTGGTAGCAGCACTGAACCCGAGCCCGACTGGTTATTACAAAGGCAATCAAGCACGAGTGAACCCACAGGTCATTTTGCGTTATTTAAGTCGTCTATCTGGGCCACTGTTAGACCGATTTGACATGTCGTTGGAGATACCGCTTCTACCGAAAGGCATGCTGACAGAAGGGGGCGATCGAGGAGAGGCAACAGAAGTAGTAAAGCGGCGAGTGTTAGAAGCTAGGAACCTGATGATTCAGCGCAGTGGCAAAATTAATGCGTTACTTGGCAGTCGAGATATTGAAACCTACTGTCCATTGCATAAATCGGATGCGGATTTTTTGGAGACCACGTTGCATCGTCTTGGTCTTTCCATTCGTGCTTACCACCGGATCATTAAAGTGGCGAGAACCATAGCCGATCTTAATCAAGAATCAGACATCAATCGCTCACACTTAGCTGAAGCGTTAGGTTATCGCTCAATGGATAGACTGTTAAAACAGCTAACTCAGCAGTCAATTTAGGGTGGGCATAGAGACAAAAAAGGAGCCGAAGCTCCTTTTTTGATTTTTAATTGATTAACTCTGCTTTTTCAATAAGAAGTTAATGAGGTCTAAGTACTCCTCTTCACTTTTAATATGGTCCGTTTTAATCAGAAACTTGTTGTTGACGATGACAGCGGGTACTCCAGATAGACCACTTTTCTTAAAGCCGTTATCGAAGTTGTTTACCATTGAGTCGGTAGTAAAGCCATTAAATGCCGCATCGAAATCTTTAGCGGAGACACCTTCATCTAAGAATATCTGACGAAGTTGTTCATCGTTCTTCGGTGCTTTTTCCATCGCGTGGATACGGTTAAACATAACAGGAACCATCACATGTTCAGCATTAAGCAGGTTCATCGCTGCATAAGCTTTACTCATTGATTTACCCATGTTGCCACCCATGAATGAGACATGGTTTTTTAGAAAACGTGCATCTGAAGGGAGCTGCTGTGCAATAGACTCCATAAGTGGTTCAAAAGTATTACAGTGTGGGCAGTAGAAAGAGAAATATTCAGTAACCGTTGGTTTGGTTGAAGCTGGAAGATCGATAACAGTGTAATAGTCCCCTTCAGCGTACTGTCCTGTTTTAGTTTCAGCTAAAGTGGGTGTGACAGGGCGTGGTGCTGGTTTGGTCATTTTTTTAGGCGCTACAGGCTCTGTTGTACTTTTATCAACTTGGACAGTTGCTGCTTCTGTTTTCACTGGGGCGGCGGCCTCTTGTTTCGCAGGCTCTGAACAACCGATTAGACCAATCAACAATGATGCAGCAAGTAATTTTTTTAACATGTGTAAGTAGCTCCTGATAATAAATTTGTAATTATTGTGTATTACCACTGTGGCATGAGTTCTAAAGGTGCTTCTGAAAGCGCCGCAATCTGCTCTTTAAAACCCAAGACCTGATTTTCCCAATATTTTGCATCAGAAAACCATGGAAAAGCCAGCGGAAAGGCAGGGTCGTCCCATCTTTTTGCTAACCATGCCATATAATGCACCATCCTAAGACCGCGTAACGGCTCAATTAGTTTCAGCTGTGTTGAATCAAAGTCACAAAATTCACTATAAGCTTCTAATATGGTGTCCAATTGTGCCAACTTATCGTGACGTTCACCATTAAGCAGCATCCATAGATCCTGAACAGCAGGACCATTTCTAGCATCATCTAGATCGACAAACATAGGCCCATCACGCCATAAGATATTACCAGGATGACAGTCACCATGCAGACGAATTGCGCTCCAGTCATCACTCCAATGCTCCTCTATTCGACTAATCAACAGAGAGAGATCGGAAAAAAAGCTGTTCTCAAGGTGGTGAGGGATAAATTGACTATTCTCTAGTAGCTTTTTAGGTTTATACAGATACTCATCCAACCCTAAAGTCAGTCGATGCTCAAAGGTTCTGCTTTGGCTGACTTTGTGAATACGTCCTAAAAAACGTCCCACGCCTTCGAGTTGATCATAGTTATCCACTTCGAACTGACGTCCACCGACACTTGGAAAGAGAGTAAACATATAACCTTGATAATGATGCAAGGTTTTTCCGTTAATCACGCAGGGGGCTGCTAAGGGGATCTCATGCTCAACCAGTTCTAGAGAGAAGTCATGTTCCTCTTGAATTTGAAGTTCTGACCAGCGCTGTGGGCGATAAAACTTCACCACATATCGGCACTTCTCTTCATCAATAAACTGATAAACACGGTTTTCATAACTGTTGAGTGCTAGCAGTCCAGATTCCGCTCTAATACCAATACTGGCTAAAGCATTCCACATAAAATCGGGAGTAAGGGCGCTAAAATTAAAGGCTTGGATATCCATCACGCTATCTTATGGTCAGGGTTAATAGAGGAATAGTACCTGATATCAAAAGAAAGGGCGCTATAAAAAGCGCCCTAAAGGTGTGTCACTATTTTATAGTTTTTTGAAAAAACGACTTTCTGATTGAATCGTCTCTTGTTGGTCATTGCGTAGAATGAATTGAATTGGGGTGATGGGTTTCTCTAAATCGCTAGAGTCTACACCTAAGCTGATTGGCAGGTTAAGTACCTCTCCAGGTTCTACCGTCACGGTTTGTGCACCGTACCAGGTGGAGTCAGATATTCCGGTAACCGAAAGGGTATAAACTTGGCTTTGCTGAGTTTTATTAAACACTTTTAAGGTGTAGGTATTTTCAACTAGCCCTTCACTGTTAATACGGTACATTTGGGTTCTATCTCGTAAGACATCAAGGCCCATCGGTGAAACAGTGACAATTTGCATTACAAACAAACCAATCATCAGTAATAGGATTGCCCCATAGCCGATTAACTTAGGTCTAAGCACTGAGGTGTGCTTACCTTCAAGCTTATGTTCTGTGGTGTAGTTGATTAAGCCGCGAGGGTAGCCCATTTTATCCATGGTCTCATCACAAGCATCGATACAGGCACCACAGTTAATGCACTCATACTGAAGGCCGTCTCGAATATCGATGCCGGTTGGGCAGACTTGAACACAGAGATTGCAATCGATGCAATCACCAAGCCCCATCGCTTTATGATCTTTTTTACGTGGCCTTGGCCCTCTGCTTTCACCACGTTCCGTATTATAACCAACAATATAGGTGTCTTTATCAAACATGGCGGACTGGAATCGAGCATATGGACACATGTGAATGCAGACGATGGAGCGCATCCAACCTGCATTCGCATAGGTACATACCGCAAAAAACAGTACCCAGAAAACCGGCCAAAATGTAGCGTCTAAACTAAAGAATCCGCTGACCAACTCTTTAATTGGAAAGAAATAACCAGTAAAAGTAAAGCCAGTAGCCAGAGCAATGGCGAACCACGAGAGGTGTTTGCCGGCCTTTCTCATTGCTAAGTTGACGGTAAGAGGCAGTTGGTCCTGTTTTTTACGCTTATTTGCGGGACCTTCTAGCTTCTCTTCAAACCAGATATACATAAAGGTCCAAACGGTTTGAGGACAGAGATAACCACACCACACACGGCCTAAAAAGGTGGTAATAAAGAACAGACCAAAGGCGGCAATGATAAAGAAAATAGCCAGTAGAGTGAGATCTTGTGGGAATAGAGTAGTGGCAAAAAAGCTAAATTGCTGATTACCAAAATCCATAAGGATGGCTTGATGCCCATCGTATGACATCCAAGGTGTCATGCAAAATAGCAGCAGGAGGAACCATGATCCGTAACGGCGTAGCTTTTGAAAGTTGCCTTTACTCTTACGAACATAGATTTGATTGCTAGGATTGAAGCGGTCACCGCCATTTCCTTTGTGAGTTTTTGGATTAAACTGCTGAGGAGTTACATCCTTAATCTCTATTTTATCCTGACTCATTACCTTTCCTTGCTCACGAAAAAGGGATACAACCGTCATGGTTGACGTTTAGTTCTTATTATAAGGAGATCGTTCTATTTTTTGTGGCGAGATTATAGCGTAATCATAGATACAAGTTATCTATGGTTATCAATTTTTAGGAAAAATGTTGTTGAGTCACAGAGATTATGTCGAAGAGGTTAATACTAGCCAGAGAGCTCTGGCTAGTGATGGCAGTTAAAGAATGCCGCGCGCTTTTAAAATGGCGGTTTTGAAATCATTCTCCTGATCTTTAGCCAGACCTGGAATCATCTCTTCTTTATCGCTATTGCGCATCTTCAGGTGATAGATAAGAACATCATCAGTGAGATCGTCAAGCTTGCCATCATAACCAGCCTCTTTAGTGAGCTTTAAAATAAACTCAATTAAGTTTAGCTCTGGATCTTTTTGCCACTCAGGATGTATTAATTCAATGAGTTCATTAACGCGATGACATTTCATAGGGGTACCCAATAATTGATTGATGTGGCAATTTAGCCCGCTCTGTCTAACCTTACCTGTTTTGAAAACACACCACGGGTTTCTGGTTGCTTAGTATTATCAATGACTTTGCTTAATGTCACTTTTTCAGTCACCGATGCTCTTTTTTTAAGAGAAAGAGTCGAGAAGCTGGTGGTTCTTCGTGTGGTATTACGGTGTATATAGGTTTGAGTAAATGTAGCAGGTCGCATATTAAGCCTAAATAAAAAATAGCATCCTTTGCTGAAGTAAAAAATCATACGATGAATGATTCAATTAGCTCGCTATTTAGCCCTGTTTTACTTAATGAGATACTGTTTTAAATCAAGATTATTTGAATAATTTGGTTAACAGAGTGTAAATTATATTTATTTAAGCTTACACGTGTAAGCTTAAATGTGTGATAATGACTCTCTTTAACGATTTATACAATTAAGGTGAAGAATGACCTCTGCGTATTCCACTAATGAAGAGCGAGCCAACACTGTTTCTCATGGTATCGGGGTGTTGTTTGGCATCCTTGCGCTTGTGCTATTACTGCAGCAAGCCTATGCATCAAATGCTGATACGCTCACCTTTGTGAGTTACGCTGTTTATGGTGCCAGTATCATCGTACTGTTTTTGGCTTCTACCCTGTATCACTCTATTTCAGATCCTAGAGCCAAACGTTGGCTAAAAACCTTCGATCATAGCGCCATATTTTTACTGATAGCGGGAAGTTATACGCCATTTCTGCTTATTGGATTAAGAACACCGTTAGCCATGTGGTTAATGGTGGTTATCTGGGCCATTGCTCTTATCGGGGTGGTAGGAAAAATTGTCTTTGTGTATCGCTTTAAAAGAGTGTCACTGATCAGCTATTTAGTAATGGGCTGGTTATCATTGATTGTTATTTATCAGCTGGTGACATTTTTAGATATCGGAGCGGTGATCTGGTTAGCGGTTGGTGGTCTGGTCTATTCGTTAGGGGTGATTTTTTATGTGAATAAGCGAATACCCTTTAACCATGCGATTTGGCACCTGTTTGTTTTAGCTGGGTGTGTGAGTCACTTTATTGCGATTTACTACTACATTCAGCCAGTCTAAAAGCTGAGGAGGTATCCCCTCCTCGGTTCTTTTTGGTATTAACTTTTCCAAAATGCAGGGACAAACAGTACTAATACCGTTAGGATCTCTAGTCTTCCCATTAGCATACCAATGCTCAATACCCACTTAGCGGCATCAGGAAGAGTGGCAAAGTTACCCGTTGGCCCAATGATTGATCCCATACCAGGACCTACATTGGCAACCGAGGTAACCGCGGCACTGATGCTGGTTACAGGATCTAACCCCATGGTGCCTAACGCTGCTGATATCGCAATGATGGTAAGAAAAAATGTCAAACCAAAAGCGACCACCGAACGAACAATGTCCTCGGTAACGGGTCTGCCGTTATAACGTTGGACAAAAATTCCCGAAGGATGGATCAGTTTCATCATCTGAGTTTTCAGTAACGCAAAAGCGATTTGAAAGCGGAAAATTTTAATGCCCCCAGCCGTCGATCCTGAGCAGGCTCCAGCCAGCATAATAAACGCACAGATGATGGCAGGAAAAGAGCCCCAAGCGGTAAAATCTTCTAACCCAAAACCTGTGGTGGTTACGATGGAGATGATATTAAAGAGCGAAACTCGAAGGGCATCAATAAAGTAGTAATCTTTCTGTAAAGTTAACCAGATCGCTATACTGAGGCTACAGACCATGACAAGAAGAAAGAACCCTCTTACTTGAGCGTCTTTCCACAACTGGCGACTGTCTCTCTTTTTGATTGCTTGTACAAACAGCAAAAAAGGTAACCCGCCGGCAAACATAAAAAGAACACCGACCCAGTGAGCTCCCTTAGAGAAGTGATTCATTGAACCATCCGAGGTGGAGTACCCCCCAGTAGAAAGGGTGGTAAAAGCGTGATTAATCGCTTCAAATAGACTCATTCCGGTGATGAGATAACCAATACAACAGAGAAAGGTAAGAGTTAGATAGACGTTAACGATATTCTTTGCGACATTTTTAGTTCTAGGTACGCTCTTTTCAGACCAATCAGACGATTCAGTTTGGAATAGACGCATCCCGCCGACATTCAGCATCGGTAGTATCGCTACGGCCATAACAATAAAGCCAACCCCACCAAGCCATTGAAGCGTCGAACGCCATAACAGAATACTAGGAGCCATGGTGTCTAAACCACTGAGAACGGTTGATCCTGTTGTCGTGATACCTGACATGGTTTCAAAATAGGCATCAGTGAAGCTAATGTGGTTGATGAAGACAAACGGGAGAGCGGCAAACGTGCTGGCAATGGTCCAGACAAAGGTGGTGATCAGGAACATATCACGTACATTCATCTTTAAAGTGAAGTTTTTGACTCGACCAACAGACAAGCAAGCAAATGCGACAAGGTGGGTGATGCACACCGCTTGGGCAAACTCGATGAAACCGGCTGTCTTGGTAAAGAGAGCAACGGCGGTAGGGATGTACATAAATAGGGCGATCTTAGATAAGACCAGCCCTATTACGAACAAAATTGGTTTTAGGTTGACCATATTATAAGAAGAAAGGGCTAGGTTGGAATAAGCGCTCTACATCCGGTACATACTTTTTATCCACAAGGAACATCACGACATGATCATCCTGTTCAATCACTGTTTTATCGTGTGCAATTAATACTTCCTCACCTCGAACTATTGCGCCAATGGTTGCACCTGGGGGAAGCTTGATAGTACCAATGGCACGTCCCACCACTTTTGATGTGTTTTCATCGCCATGAGCAATGGCTTCAATGGCTTCAGCAGCACCACGTCGTAATGAAGAGACATTCACAATATCTGCTCGACGTACGTGTGTTAATAGCGCCGAAATAGTCGCTTGCTGCGGAGAGATAGCGATATCAATGGTGCCGCCTTGAACTAAATCCACATAGGCACTACGTTGAATCAACACCATTACTTTCTTAGCCCCCATACGTTTGGCAAGCATGGCTGACATGATATTGGCTTCATCATCGTTGGTGACAGCGATAAAGACATCAACCTGGTCAATATGCTCTTCATTAAGCAGCTCTTGATCAGACGCATCACCACAGAAGACGATGGTATTATCCAGTAGTTCAGAGAGACGTTCTGCTCGCTGCTGATTTCGCTCGATCAACTTTACGCTGTAGAGTTGCTCTAGTCGACTGGCTAAACCGGCACCGATGTTGCCTCCACCGACAATCATAATGCGTTTATACGGTTTTTCTAAACGCTGAAGTTCACTCATTACGGAACGAATATGATTACTGGCTGCGACAAAGAAGACTTCGTCATCGGCTTCAATAATGGTGGTGCCTTGAGGCCGTATTGGTCTTCCTTGTCGGAAAATTGCCGCTACACGAGTATCGATATGAGGCATATGCTCACTCAGAGCTGAGAGGGCATTTCCCACTAGTGGGCCACCGTAATAGGCTTTGACCGCCACGAGACCGACTCGCTTTTCAGCAAAACTGACCACTTGAAGTGCGCCAGGATACTCAATCAGGCGCTCGATATAACCAGTGACTAACTCTTCAGGAGCGATGAGGTGATCAACAGGTACGGCGTCAGATTGAAATAGACGGTCTTTCTCCTTTAAATATTCAGGCGAACGGATGCGAGCAACTCGGCTTGGGGTATTGAATAGAGTAAAAGCGATCTGACACGCACTCATATTGGTTTCATCAGAATTAGTCACCGCGACCAGCATGTCAGCATCTTGAGCACCTGCTTCACGCAAGGTGTCGGGGTGGCTGGCGAATCCATTGACGACTCGCAAATCATACTTATCTTGCAGTTCTCTTAATCTATCTGAGTCTTTATCAACGACGGTGATATCATTATTTTCACCGACTAGGTTTTCAGCCAGTGTGCCGCCAACTTGTCCTGCACCAAGAATGATTATTTTCATAATATGAGCCTACGCTTGTTCAATACTGTTGAATGACTATTTTTTTTCTAATACCGCATAATAGAAACCATCCATATCTTGTTCACCGGGCAATATTTGGTTGCCAGGATTATTCAGATCGGACTTTACCAGTGACGCATCAGCTGTTCGTTGTAAAAAGGCCGTGACCTGATCTCTATTCTCTTGTGGCGTGATTGAACACGTCGCATAAACCATTGTGCCACCAGACTTTAATTGAAGCCACATGGCGTCAAAAATTTCAGCTTGAAGTTGTGTCAATGCAACAATGTCATCCGCTCTGCGTAACCACTTTATGTCAGGGTGTCGACGAATAACGCCCGTAGCTGAACAAGGAGCATCCAGTAAGATTCGGTCAAACTTTTCACCACTCCACCACTGCTCAGGGTATCGTGCATCGCCGCAAACGACTTCTGCTTGTAAGTTCAGACGCTCAAGATTCTCATGGACTCGTTTAAGTCGATTCTCATCACAATCAATCGCGACGACTTTACATTCCGAGCTTCGCTCTAGAATATGCGCAGTTTTTCCACCAGGAGCGGCACAACAATCCAGAATTAATTCACCTGTTTGTGGTGTTAGGTACTCAACCGACAGCTGAGCGGCGGCATCTTGCACTGACACCCAACCCTGTTCGAAGCCTGGAAGTTTCATGACATCACAAGGAGAGGCGAGCTTTAGTGCGTCCGGAGCGGTTGGGTGGATCTCTGTGGCTATCTCTTCGGCATTTAACAGCTGCTGATACTCATCTCGAGTATGGTGTTGTCGGTTTACCCTTAACCACATTGGCGCCTTAGTATTGTTTGCTTCCACAATCTGTTTCCAGTTTTCAGGATAGGCGTTTTGGAGCAATTTTAGTAACCAGCTTGGGTGGCCATATTTTCCAGCATTATGGCTGGTTGCCTTTAGGTCTAAAGCCTCTTGATCACGTTGATAGCTACGAAGCACGGCGTTAATCAGACCACGTAAACGAGGCCCTTTTAATCCTTTTGTGCCTTCTACTGTTTCACCAACGGCAGCATGTGGTGGGATTCTCATAAAACTAAGTTGGTAGATACCGACTAAGATAAGATGATGAAACACTCGCTGCTTCCCTTTGAGGGGTTTATCCATCAGCTCATTAGCAATGGATTCTAAGCGTGGTAAATAGCGTAAAACGCCATAGCATATCTCTTGCAGTAACGCTTGATCTCGAGGTTTAATTTGCTGTTGTGCTGCAGGCAAAACATTGGATAGAGATTGCCCTTGATCGACAACTTGAAAGATAACATTGGCTGCCGTAGCGCGAACATTCATGGTTGGGTACCTAACATAAAGGCCGATCATCAATCAGCCTTGAAAAAGAGAAGTAAACTAGTTGAGTACGGTGCCGACTTCAAACCACTCTTTACGAGAGTTTAAAAGATCTTGAACGGGCATCGCTTTTTTACCTGGGATCTGTAGTTGTTCAAACACAATAGCGCCATCGCCTGTCACTACATAGATGCCGGTTTTGTCTGCTTTAAAAATGGTGCCAACAGGTGCGTCGCTATCACCGCTCTCTAGTGGCTCAGCGCGGCTTTGCCACACTTTGACATTTTGATCGGCAACGGAGAAGAAACTCATTGGCCATGGATTAAAAGCACGAACACAACGTTCAATGGTGTTGGCGTCCAGGCTCCAATCAATTTTAGCTTCTTCTTTACTGAGTTTCTTCGCATAGTTAGAGAGTTCATCATTTTGTTTTTCCGCCACCACTGAGCCATCAGCTATTGTTGATAGACAATCAATCAGTGCAGTTGGCCCTAATTGAGCTAACTTTTCGTACATGGTGGCGCTAGTATCATTTTCGGCAATCTCTAGAGAGGCGATACTTAACATGTCACCAGTATCTAAACCTAGATCCATCTGCATGATAGTGACGCCAGTCTCTTTATCGCCAGCCCAAATTGAGCGCTGAATGGGTGCCGCTCCACGCCAACGAGGAAGAAGTGAACCATGTACATTGATGCAACCTAGTTTTGGTGTGTCTAACACCACTTGTGGCAGTAGTAGCCCATAAGCGACAACCACCATGAGATCGGCATCTAATGCTTTTAGTTGTTGTTTGGCATCATCACTCTTGAAATTTTCTGGCTGATAGACAGGAATATCATGCTCTAATGCGATATTTTTTACTGGACTGGCAGTGAGTCTTTTGCCACGACCTGCTGGGCGATCAGGTTGGGTGTAGACACCAATAATCTCATGCTGAGAAGACAACAACGCCGCCAGATGACGGGCGGCGAAATCAGGAGTACCAGCAAAAACAATACGAAGTGATTTGCTCAAAGTAACCTCTATAATTTAATTTTTTTCGTTATAACGCTTAATCTTTTCTAGTTTTTGCTTGATGCGCTGGCGCTTTAACGGTGATAGGTAATCCACAAATAGCTTACCTTGCAAGTGGTCTAATTCGTGTTGAACACAGATAGCCAGTAGATCATCCGCTTCAAAAGAGAAGCTTTTTCCCTCTCTATCTAATGCTGTTACGGAGACTTCAGCAGCTCGTGGAACCAGAGCGCGCGCACCTGGCACAGAGAGGCATCCCTCTTCGATACCATCTTCACCACGTTTCTCTGTAATGACTGGGTTGATAAGCACGATAGGGTCATTGCGCTCTTCAGAGATATCGATAACAACGATTCTCTTATGGCAATCAACCTGAGTGGCTGCTAGGCCAATGCCCTCTTCGTCATACATGGTATCAATCATGTCATTAATGAAGGTTTGAAGTTCAGGGGTTACGGTTTCAACCTCTTTTGCAACCGTGCGTAATCGTTCATCCGGGAACGTTAAAACATTTAATACAGACATAGACACTCTAAATATTGAACTGCGCCGAAAACAGCATAACTTTATGGCACCAATTCTAGTCATTTTATGAACGAAATGACAGCATCAAATCTACCTCAAATTTAGGAAAGGGTAGGATAATGGATGAAAAAACGTTGATACCGTGGCTAACACTGGGTTTTACTCCTGGGTTGGGCGGTCAGAAGTTATCACGACTGCTCTCTATCGACTCCCCTGAAAACTTACTCTCTTATTCCAGCCAGCAGTTGGTCGCTTGTGGGTTATCAGCGTCACAGGTTCTCTATTTACATGCACCTTTAAACAGAGATATTGAACGAGCACTGCAGTGGCAGTCTCAACCCTCTTGTCATATTCTTCATCTGCACTCCCCCTACTATCCATCTCTATTAAAGGAAATAGCGTCCCCACCACCTATTCTGTTTGTGCAAGGTAGAGTGAATGCGCTGTCTGCGCCTCAAATCGCCGTTGTTGGTAGCCGAAATGCCACTGTTGATGGTTTAGAGTCTGCGCACCAGTTCTCCTATGAGTTAGCTAAGCAGGGGTATGTGATTACTAGCGGCTTGGCACTGGGCGTAGATGGCTATGCTCATCAAGGGGCACTAAAAGCAGAAGGGGAGACTATTGCTGTATTAGGTTCCGGGTTATCAGAAATCTACCCTGCTCGTCATCGAACGTTGGCACAAAAGATCATTGAACAAGGGGCGTTAGTGTCAGAGTTTCGTCCAGATGCCAAACCTAGGCCCCAACATTTCCCAAGACGGAATCGTATGATAAGCGGCCTGTCTACAGGAGTGCTGGTGATTGAAGCAGCAGAGAAAAGCGGTTCACTGATTACTGCCCGTTATGCCAATGAACAGGGGCGTGAGGTCTTTGCTCTGCCTGGATCCATTCATAACCCAACGAGTCGAGGGTGTAATGCCTTGATAAAAGGAGGCGCCTACCTAGTGGATAACATTAATGAGATTATTAATGAAGTCGGAGTGTTAACTGAGTGCGCAATGACTAACCAAATGACACTTTTTGAAGTACAATCACAAGTAGGGGAACTGCCATTTCCCGAAGTGTTAGCTAACGTGGGGAGCAAAGTGACTCCCGTTGATTTTATTGCACAAGCTTGCAATCAGCCAGTGCACGAAATTATGATGCAGCTCCTTGAGTTGGAGTTGCAAGGTTTTATCATCGCAGTCCCAGGTGGATATATTAGAAAACGGAGGGGTTAGCCATGATGGATATTCTGATGTACTTATTTGAAACGTACATACAACATAACGATGTAGAGTTAACCGTCGATCAAGATAAGCTCGAAGAGGAACTACTACGGGCTGGGTTTTATCAGCAAGATATCTATAAAGCCCTACAGTGGTTAGAGCAGTTAGCTATTTTGCAAGAAGAGGATGGAGGTCCTTACTTAATCAGTCGTGGCTCTGCGTCAATGCGCATCTATACCTTGATTGAAAGTGAGCGCTTAGATGTCCAGTGTCGTGGTTTTATTTTATTCCTTGAACAGATCAATGTATTGAACAATGAAACTCGAGAAATGATCATTGATAGAGTGATGGAGCTGGATACTGCAGAGTTCTCTTTAGATGATCTTAAATGGGTTATTTTAATGGTGTTGTTTAACGTTCCTGGTAATGAGAGTGCTTATAATCAGATGGAAGAGCTGATATACAATACAGAGCAAGGCATGCAGCACTGATGGAGCTATTTACACAACATGAACATGCACTGGTTGAGATGTGTCCACAGTGCAGCAGTGAATTAACCATTAAACACAGTAAAAGAGGCCCATTTTTAGGTTGCGTAGCGTTTCCTGCTTGTGATTTCACCCGAGCGCTACACCAAAATGACGGTCATATTGTCAAAGAACTCGGTTTACCTTGCCCTGAGTGTGCTAATGAACTGGTATTGAGGCAGGGGCGGTTTGGTATGTTTATTGGCTGCTCCTCTTTTCCTGAATGTCACCATATAGAGCCATTAAATCAACAAGAGCCTGAAAGCGTTGAACCTTTAGCTAAGTGTCCTGAATGCAAAAAAGGACAGTTGATTGAGAGGCAGTCTCGTTTTGGTAAAACCTTCTACGCGTGTGATGGTTACCCGAAGTGCCGTTTTGCTGTGAATCACCTCCCAGTTGCGGGTGAATGTAGTGAGTGTCATTTCCCACTGCTAGTGGAGCGAAATATGGCCTCTGGTACCCGTTATCAGTGCGCTGACAAAAAGTGTAACAACTTCCAAAAATAAATTATCGATCATTTCCAATTCTGTCCGTATAATGCGCAGGCAATCGTTTACGTCACTTAATATGAAAGGAAATTTGAATGAACAAGCCATTTGTTGCGGTTTTAATGGGATCGGACTCTGATCTACCAGTAATGCAATCTACTTTAGACGTTTTAAAGTCATTCAATATTACAACGGAAGTTAAAGTTACTTCTGCACACCGTACACCAGCGGCGACTCACAGTTATGTGACTGATGCTGAAGCTCGTGGTTGTGGTGTGTTTATTTGTGCGGCTGGTTTAGCAGCTCACTTAGCAGGTGCTGTTGCTGGAATCACGACACTACCTGTCATTGGTGTGCCAATTGATGCAGGCCCACTGCAAGGAATGGACGCTCTACTTTCAACGGCGATGATGCCTGGTGGTGTTCCGGTTGCTACTGTTGCTATCGGTAGTGCTGGTGCTAAAAATGCAGGTTACCTTGCAGCACAAATTTTAGCGACGGGTGACGCTGAACTAAAAGCAGCAGTAAAAGCAAACCGTCAAAAGAATGCAGAAGACGTAATGGCGAAAGATGCCGCTCTACAAGCACGTCTGCAAGGCTAAATTGTATTGGAATATGTCAGGATGTTGCATCCTGAAGTAGTTTGGGTATAGTCCTTGACTACTGAGGCGCTCTCATGGGAGCGCCTTTTTTATGACTGTCGTTTGCTCAATATCAGGAGCTGTTAATGAAAAATTTGAAAAATGTCGTAACCGCCCTGAACAGTGGTGAAGTGATTGCTTACCCTACCGAGGGTGTTTTTGGCGTTGGTTGCGATCCGACGAATGAACAAGCAATACAGAAACTGCTGAATTTAAAACAGCGTCCAAGCCATAAAGGATTAATCTTAATTGCCGCCAATATTGAACAGCTGAATCCTTACATCGAATGGTCAGCCGTAAGCGCCGAAGTTAAGCAGCGAATATTATCGACATGGCCAGGCCCCGTTACTTGGGTTATGCCAATCAAGTCTGGGGTCTCTAAGTTACTTTGCGGGCAGTTTAACTCTATTGCCGTTAGGGTGACGGCTCATGCTGATGTGCAGAGTCTATGTAATGAGTTTGGCGCTGCAATTACCTCGACCAGCGCTAATCTAACCACTTTGCCTCCTTGCCGAACCGTTGCTGAAGTTGAGCAACAATTTAATCAACAGCAAGTGACCATCTTGCATGGCGTAGTGGGTAATAGAGAGACCCCGACTGAAATAAGAGATGCTCTTACCGGTAATGTATTACGCCAAGGTTAATGCTTGATAGTTGTATCGGGTGTGATAACGTCATGAGTATTGAGTACTATTATTCTTGTTGTTAGAGGCTCCCATGGACAGATACGCCGTTTTCGGTAATCCGATTAAGCACAGTAAATCCCCCTATATCCACACCCTTTTCGCTCGTCAGACTCAACAGCCAATAGAGTATATTGCTATTGAAGCGCCAATAGATGCCTTTATCGAATCCGTAACAGATTTTTTTGCACGCTCGGGACGCGGCTGTAATGTAACGGTTCCTTTTAAAGAGCAAGCCTTCCAATTTGCCGATAAATTAACAGAGCGAGCTCAACGTGCGGGTGCGGTGAATACCCTGAAGAAGCTAGATGATGGGATTATTTTGGGGGACAACACCGATGGAGAAGGTTTGGTGCAAGATCTCTTGCTGTATCAAACCAACCTTAAGGATGCCAACATATTAATCATCGGTGCGGGTGGTGCTGCTCGAGGTTCGATACTTCCACTTCTTAAGCAACAACCCGCCACACTCACGATTGCTAATAGAACAGCAAGCAAAGCTCAACTGCTTGCAGATCAGTTTACTGAATATGGCCAAGTAAACGCTTGCTCATTAGAAGCAGCCAGCATGCAGCGTTATGATGTCATTATTAACTCGACCTCGGCGAGCCTTAATGGAGAGTTGCCGGGCATTGACTCAAGCTGTATTTCAAATCAAACCATCTGCTATGACATGATGTATGGCAAAGGGGGGACCTGTTTTAATCAGTGGGCACTCGATTGTGGAGCGTTGAGAGCTTATGACGGTTTAGGGATGTTAGTCGGTCAAGCTGCTGAAAGTTTTATGCTGTGGCGTGGAATTAGGCCAGGCGGAAAACAGGTATTGCGTGAGTTAAGAAAGAACCTTGAGGGGCTGTAATGAATCAACATATTCTATTCCCTGATATTCAACAATGGGTAAATGAGGGCGTTAACTTTCCAGCGCAACAATCCGGTCAGTTAATAGAGTGCTGGGTGAGTAAAGATTGGTTAGAAAAAGAGAGCGGGAAAAAGATATATAATAGTAAAGAGGGGCTCTCCATATTTGAATCGCTTCGTTTTGATATCGAAGAGATAATAGAAGAGCGTATAGAAGAGGAGTGTTTTACAGAATCAGGACAAATAGCGCTTATTTAGTTTCGTTTAAATAATCATTTTTGTTGGCAACGTAATTGTCTGCGGACTTTTGCAGAAATGCGGATTCTTTATCTGATAGGCGGCGAGCTTGTTTTACGGGGCTGCCTATATATAAGAAGCCACTCTCTAATCGCTTTCCTGGTGGAACCAAACTTCCTGCACCAATCATTACGTCATCTTCAATAACCACGTCATCAAGAACAATGCTTCCCATACCCACTAGAACGCGATCACCTATCTCACAGCCATGTAGCATGACTTTATGGCCAATGGTTACATCATTGCCTATGATTAGTGGGCTGCCTTCTGGTTTCTCTTGGTTTTTATGAGTGACATGAAGCACTGAGCCGTCCTGTACATTGCTTCTTTCACCAATGATGATGTGATTAACATCGCCACGAGCGGCAACTAAAGGCCAGATACTAGAATCATCACCTATTGTTATCTCTCCATACAATACCGAAGAGCTATCTATATACACATTTTTACCAATAGTCGGTGTTATTCCGCGGTAGCTACGTAGTGCCTGGCTCATTTGAATCTCCAAAAGGTTACTTGTGATTATAGGTTATGATGAAAAAGAGGATATAAAAAGGGCGAATCGTACAATAAATCAACGGTTGAGTTGATTTGTTTGAAATATTCATAAAAAGACTTGTCAATGTGATCTAACTCCCTATAATGCCACCTCACTGACACGGAGAGCCGCTTCCAATAAGGATTTAGCCTCAGTCAGTAGGACAACAAGCCACGAGAAATAAGTTTAAAAAAGTGTTTGACACTAGAGCTTAAATCGCTAAAATGGCCGTCCACTTAAACGAACTGACCGAAAGGTTTAAAAGTTTAAGAATTGCTCTTTAACAATTTGACCATGCAATTTGTGTGGGCACTCGTGAATAGATTATCAAAAAATAATCTCAATGAACTGAGTGGCCTTAATCGATAAGTTTCGACTTATTGACACAGTCAAAT
>NZ_JAKJSQ010000150.1:0-1427 GCF_050337105.1 Aliivibrio kagoshimensis | reverse complement strand
AACCAATACTGATAGCAAGACTGCAATAACAAAACAGAATCTATATTTATATGAAATAACTTTTGATGGATAAATGCATTTATTACTAATTTTCATTAGGTTCACCCACAAAGGAATTAATTACCACCTCGTCATCTGGCATATCTTTAAGTATATAATCATAACCTCCAACTAAACCAAAAGTAACTTCTGCCTTCGCTGCAATCGTCGGCTTAACAAAATCTTTCATCCCCTGCTCGAGAGTTTTTGAAAAAACTAATTTTTGGGCTACCATCAACAAGTTTATTTTCAATATAGCTCTGACCAGTAGAGCTAACGAACCCAACTCCGCTCGCAATAATTAATGGTGCTCCTGCTGGCGAAAGTAAAATTCCTAAATCTGCAGCAGTTCCAACATCATCCAAAGCCTTAGCACTAGTCGCATCTATAAATGCATCACTAACGTCATTCTTCACCATGTTGCTGTTAGTTGCTTTACATTCAGCAGTTGCGCAAGGATGGTAACTAACACCAAAGACTTGATCACCTACCGTTTGAGATAGCTGATAAGTGCCTGTTGTAGAATCGATCGGCCTTCCTGTCCGAAAATCAATCTCCACTACCTTCATTTCCGGAACTTCAAAGAAGCTAAATCCCAAACCTTTATCCAATAAATATTCCTTAGCAGATTCATCTAAAGGAATTGATTCCATATCTTGCACAATAAAACGTCCATGCCCTTCACTATCTGTCGCTACGATCAATTTTCCATCACTTCCATCGACAAAACTGTTCTTAGTCAGTAGTGAGGAGTCAATAATGTAAGGTGACACCCCTTCTGAATATTGCGCACCTTCTTTAGCCTTAGTATGCCTCATAACATTACGAATTTGTTCAGCTGAATACTTACCATCACTTTTCGCAGCTATATTATCTGCCATCTCATATTCACGCTTAGTTAAATAGCGGTGATCGATGTCAGATTTAGAGGTGGTTGCTTTTTGTTTAATTGACTTTAAATTGTTGTCTTTAAATAATGAACTACCTTTGTCAATGTGTTTATTCACATCACCTGATTTGTAATCTCCTAAACCATAATTTTCTAATGCAAACTTGAAGTTGTCTTCTGCATAATTGCCGACTAATCCAGCATATTGCTCTTCATATGCACCTTTATCTCCGATTCTTCCTTGATCGATTGAAGCATGCGTACCTTCATGTATAAGGGTATTTGCCGCATCTCCACCATTAATAACCCTAATGGGACAGACACTGAAGGATCCCCACAAAATTAAATCCTAAGCTCTTGAGCAGCTTTAATTTTTTGGTAGAACATTTTTACTGTTATTCGCCAAGATAACATTGTTATCTTGATTTTTATGTTTTTGAAAACCCGTTTTCCCAAGGTGAAGTAACTTAGTACCTTTCTATTCTTGATTGTGTTTGCT
>NZ_JAKJSQ010000149.1:0-1459 GCF_050337105.1 Aliivibrio kagoshimensis | reverse complement strand
GCCATGATTACTCCTTTTAGATAAATACAACGATAAAACTCGAATTTATGATTGGTTACATAATGCTTGCGACAACGGCGGCTTAGAATTGGCGATGTTTTGCATCTTTCTTCAAAAACGGTTACAAGACTAAAACGTCCGATTGGTTGCAGTTGTTAAGTGCAGTTTACTTCTCACTACTCTTATTTTTTACCACTTTTTCAAGAGCGGTCAGAGCTTCTAGTAGTTTATCTTGGTTCTCTACTTGTGCCTTATTTATACTACTTAAAATTTGTTTAGTTTGAAGTTCAACGTCATTACTAGAGATATGCTGGCTATACACAGCTGAGTTTTGGTTAACTATCTGTTTTAAATATGCTGTTACATTGTTTACAGACTCCAATAAATACCGTTGCTCATTCAGTACATTACTTAGTTGTTCAGATACTTCTTTTACCTGCGATGCTACTTCGTTTTCCTGTTTATCATTTATGTAGAACGTTGTTATAAAAATCAATAAACCACTTAGGCCTACAGATACAACCCATTGAGATATAGACTTGAATGCATTTGCTACATTACGAGGTCGAGATTTACCATCCTTAAAGCATCTTTTCACATACCTTAAATAGCTGACTTTAACGCAATCGAAAACAGATGCTTGCCCATCAACATCTGTAACGCGCATATATGAAAGTAGATATTTCCAATGCTTTTTAGCCTTTGTTTCCAGTTTGTTTGGCTGTTTGATGATTTCAAGAAGAATACCGTCTTCAGCAGGCTTAAAACTATCAGTTCGAGAAGGAGTCAATATACATAAAACATAGCCATTATCCGTAAGGCGATATTCTAATCTAGCACCATAGATCAAATTTGCTTGATTGGTTAAATCGAAGTGTTTTCCTACTTTTTTACTCCAACTGTGATACTTCATCTCAAAAAAAACTTCGATAAGTTTGTCGTCCAGACCGCCCATTGCGCCTTTTGGGCAAATAACTAATTCGTTGAGCTGTTTAAGATCTGTATTTGGTTGGACTTTTTTCCAAAACCCGTTGAATAAGTTATCACTTGCTTGACTAAAACCTTGAAATAATTTAGTTCTTTCTCTTCTAGTACTCAATTTTTACTGTATCTCCATTGCACTTAACGAGGCTGTAAGATTTCTCCACAACAATTTTAATATTGTCTTCTACGTTAAAAAGTAGATAATTATAAGCGTTAAACCTATCTAGATTTCGCGTAGAGACATGATTTTTCGCCTAAAAACACGCCCATTTAGCTCTATTTTCTGAAATCGAATTATCCTATAGCCTCAACAGCTTATTAAGATGCCAAATGCATTGTTTAAACAATTCAATCTGCACCTTATCACTCAATATTTTTCAAACATAACACAATAATCTTTTTATATTAGTGCCTTACATCAAACTTATAAAATACAAATATAGAAAGTAGTCCTATGGGAGTAGAAGGTATGCAC
>NZ_JAKJSQ010000148.1:0-1679 GCF_050337105.1 Aliivibrio kagoshimensis | reverse complement strand
GTGGTAGCTTCTTCGCTACCGCTGACGATTTTGAAAGTACTTATCAATTAGGTGCTGGTGACAAAATTCAAATACAAGTYTACGGTGAAACTGATCTATCAATTAATGAACTACTCATTAGCTCAAGTGGTACGTTTGACTTTCCCTATTTAGGTCAACTAACCGCAAAAAGAAAAACGCTGCAACAGCTGAAAACTGAAATTCAAACAGGATTAAAAGGCGATTACCTAATTAATCCCAAAGTGATGGTGAATATTCTCAGCTTTAGACAGATCTATGTTAATGGCGAAGTAAAAAAACCAGGAGGTTATGAGTATCAACCTGGGCTAACGGTAGAAAAAGCCATAGCGCTTGCCGGTGGATTTACTGACAGAGCATCTAGAAGCTCAATAAAAATAACTAAAGCGGCTAAAAATAGTAAAGAGTTAAAAGGGAAACTAAGCACGATGGTATCCCCCGGTGACATTATTGTCATCGAACAGAGCTTCTTTTAATTAAACTCCGCATAACGAACAATTAGGCAACTGATCATGCTGTTTACATCTCCTGATGATTTAAAAGTCAAAGACGAAGTAATTGACTTTGGAAAGTATATTACGTCACTAAAAAAACATTGGCTTTTAATCTCACTCTTTACTTTTTTATGTACTGCAATTTCAATTCTAGTAGTGCTATCGATTACTCCCTCTTACAAAGCTACAGCTACTATTTTAATAGAGGCAAATCAAAGGAAAGCAGTTTCAATCGATGAGATTGTAGGTATTGATAGTAGTAAGAAAGAGTATTACGCTACCCAGTATGAGATTTTAAAATCAAATAAAGTGGCTGAAAAAGTTATACATAAGCTCGACTTATTTACATTACCTGAATTCAATGGTCAAACTAATAACAGTTCATCACTCATTAACAATATAAAAAAACAGATCAAAGCACTTCCAATTGTAAAAGCATACCTACCTCAAGCACCTATAGCTTCAGATGAGCAGAAACAAATATCATTAGAACAAAAAATTCTTATCAACTTCAAAAGTAAACTTTCGATCTCTCCAATTAAGAATACACAGTTAGTTAAAATCACCTTTGAGTCTACAGATCCAAAGTTAGCCTCTAAAATTGCTAATGAGATAGGAGCTGCCTTTATAGAAAATAATTTAGAATCACGTTTATCTGCCACTAAACAAGCTTCTAATTGGATAACTTCACGCCTCCAAGAATTAAAGTTAGAACTTGTTAACTCAGAGCAACAACTAACAACATATTTAAAAAGTGAAAAGCTAATAGATGATAGCGGCATTGATAGCTTAACCAGTACAGAACTCAATAATTTAACCAATAGACTATCTAGAGCAACAGAACGTACAGTAGCTGCAGAGTCTCTTTATGACTCACTTCTTCAAAATAAGAATGCTGAACTCTCGACTTTAGTATCAATATCAGAAATTTCCAACCACCCTCAAATTCGCGATATCCGAAAAGCAGAAATTGAAATAAAAAAGCAAGTTAATGAGCTATCAAAGCGTTATGGTCCAAAACATGACAAAATGATACGTGCGCAAGCACAGTTGAAATCCATACAAAAGCAGACAAATAAAATCATTACCGAACTGGCCAAAGGGATTGAAAAAGAGCTTCAAAGTGCACGTCGCCAAGAAGCGTCAATAAAACGAGAACTTATAAAT
>NZ_JAKJSQ010000147.1:0-1730 GCF_050337105.1 Aliivibrio kagoshimensis | reverse complement strand
GGGGGGAAGATATAACTTAGTACTTTTTCACTATTTCAATAATTTCTTCAACACTCTTTGCTGAGATAATATTGTCTATATCATCATCATTTTGGAACAGTTCAGAAAGCGCCATAATCGTATTGATATGACTGTCTGAGTCCATCGCAGCTAACGTAACGGCAAAGAATACGTCACCATTATCAGCAGACTCTAAATCCACACCATTTTTGAATACTGTCACTTGAAGTGCCGCCTCTTTCACTCCATCTTCTGGGCGAGCATGAGGCATTGCAATTTTGGGTGCTAACACATAATAGGCACCAATATCTTCATGCTTCTGTTTAATCGCATCCAGATAGCTTGTTTCAATCTTGTTATTTGCCAACAGAGTTGAACAGGTCAGCTCTAACGCCGCATCTACCGATAGATTCTCTTCACTAGTAATGACAATACCGTCGTTGCCAATTAAATCAAATAGGCTCATGAGACAATCCAACCTAAAATTAAGCCAACCACACCGAAGTCAAAATCAGCAAATGTTGTTGCTTCAAGACCTAAACCACCCAGTACTGGAAGCAGTAACATTGGTAGGAATGAAATACACAGACCTTGAGTAAACGAACCTAAGATAGCACCACGTAAACCACCGGTAGCATTACCGTAAACCCCTGCAGCACCACCAACGAAGAAATGTGGAACAACACCAGCGACTATAATGGTCCAACCAAGCATACCTTGAATACCCATGGCAACCAGTCCAGCAGCAAATGAGCATAAGAAACCAATTAACACGGCGTTAGGGGCAACAGGGAATACCATAGGGCAATCAAGTGCAGGCTTTGCACCTGGAACAAGGTTGTCAGAAATGCCTTTAAATGCTGGAACAATTTCGGCAATTAACATCTTCACACCTTGCAGCACGATGTACACACCGCCAGCAAAAGTCAAGGATTGCATAAAGGTAAACACTACCCAGTTTTGACCACCAGAAACGGTTTCGACAAATGCACCACCAGCAAAAATTGAAGCTAATAAGAAAAATACTGCCATCGTTGTTGCAACGGCGACTGGGGTATCGCGAAGAAACATAAGGCTCTTCGGCATTTGAATATCTTCCGTCGTTTTAGACGTATCGCCAAACTTACCGCCAATGTAACCGGAAACAATGTAAGAGAGTGTTGAGAAATGGCCAATCGCAAGTTGATCCGTTCCCATTACTTTTTCAGTATATTTTTGACCAAGAGCAGGCATAATCACCATTAACGAGCCCACAATCACAGCACCAAGAGCAACCAGTCCAACGCCGGTAATACCCGCTGTTGATAAGATAACCGCCACCAACATGGACATAAACATCGTGTGGTGACCCGTAAGAAAAATATACTTTAGAGGTGTGATACGAGCTAACACAATATTTACTACAAAGGCAAAGAACATAATAAGTGCCATCTCATAACCAAACGCTTCTTGTGCCAACGCCACAATCGCTTCGTTATTTGGAATCACGCCACTAACACCAAATGCCTCTGTAAAGACTACTGAGAAGTTATTTAGTGCGCCCACAAGAGCACCAGCACCAAAGCCAAGGATTAAAAATCCCATGACTGTTTTAATTGTGCCCTTCAAAATGGTAGATATATCAGATTTTTGAGCAACAAGACCCACAAATGCAATTAAACCAACCATAATTGCTGGCTCTTTTAATAAGCCAAGCATAAATTCAAAAAAATTGATCATATTATTATCCC
>NZ_JAKJSQ010000146.1:0-1768 GCF_050337105.1 Aliivibrio kagoshimensis | reverse complement strand
GCTGCAAACTTATACTAAACCATTACAAATATAAGTTTGGCATATGTATACCTTGTCAAACTGATATTGGGAAAGGCTTTTATATTGGTCACTTTGGCGGTATCGTTGTTTCACCCGAGTCTAAGATAGGTGAACATTGCAACATATCCCAAGGGGTAACAATAGGAAAAATCTCTCAAGGAGAGAAAAAGGGAGCGCCTACAATTGGCAATAGAGTTTATATTGGCCCCGGCGCAAAAATCGTTGGCAATATAACCATCGGTGATAATGTTGCTATTGGTGCAAATGCTGTTGTGGTCAATGATGTTCTGAGTGATTGTACTATTGGCGGAATACCGGCAAAAATCATATCCACGAATAATTCATCTCTATACATTAACAATACAAGCAATTGATCGTATGAAGTATTCAACGGTATTTAAAGGAATCTCATGGTTATTCCTTTCCACTATTGCTTCTCAAGTAATTAGCTTACTTACTCTTCCATACATATCTAGAGCATACAGCGAGTCCTCACTCTCTGTTATGGGGATAATGGCATCAGCTTTGGTATTACTTACGATACTAAGTACATTGAGGATGGAATTTTATATAGTAAAAAAAAATGATAACGAGAATAAGGAGTTCATTCCTTCTCTATATTTAATGTCAATATTATCAGGCATTTTTTTATCTCCATTTTTGTTGATATTCTTTAATTACAAAAACATTGAAGTTTCCATACATACTGCACTGCTAATAATTTCTTATACTATTTTGTCGTTTATTTTAAACATATCACTACTAAACTTGACAAATAAAAAGAAATTCGCAACGCAAGCCTCAATAAGAGTTGTAAAAGCGATAACCCTTCTCACTTCATTATGGCTACTTAGTTCTTTCGAAGCTACAGGGGTAATTTTGAGCCTTGTTATTTCAACGTCAATTCCCTTAATTTGGTATATCACAAAAAACCATTCAGAATTCACTACTGTTTTTTCTGAATTTAATAACAAAAAATCAATCATCTTATTGCAACTAAAAACATCCTATCACGCTGCAATTCAAGCAGTATTAAATGTAATTAATATTCAGTTTATTTCTTTTTATGTTATCATTTTTGGTTCTTCAAACTTGATTGCTGCATACTTTTTTATGGAAAGAATTGTTACCGCACCTTTAAACCTTATTGCGAGTAGTTTGAGACAAGTTATTTACAAAGATTTAGTAGAACAAAAAGAATACAACAACTTACTAAAAAGACTTAGTATCTATCATGTTTCTTTATTGCTTATCAGTCTGCTGGTTGCTGCTGGTTTTTACTTATACGGTGAAACTTTAATAAACTTTACTCTTGGCGATGGTTGGGGATTAGTTTATCAACTCGCTGTAGTATACATGCCAGTTTTATTATGTAGAATCATAAACATCCCCACTACGTCAATGTATTTGACGCTTGATGCCATGCATAAACTTTCAAAATATGAAAAAATCGATCTAATCACCAAAATAATAATTTCAACAATCATATACTTCCTATCACCCGACTTCATCGTATTTATGTCAATAATATGTTTATATATATGTATTTATTACGTAGCAATAAATGTCATATTATATATTGAACTATTTTCTATGCGAAATAAAAATGCTCAATAAACAAACGATAATAACCACCTTCTATGTATTTGGGATTTTGTTCTTTGGTAGAGCATTCACCTTTATTTTTGAAATTCTCCCTGAAGGAGTAGCAAGCAGTATATTCACTCCAATAAGTGCTAGCATATAC
>NZ_JAKJSQ010000145.1:0-2065 GCF_050337105.1 Aliivibrio kagoshimensis | reverse complement strand
CTATTTAACGAAGCTAGATGCCAATGAAAATACCTTTGATGATGATTCAATTTTATCTTTTGGTTTTCATAAAAAAGAACATCGTCTAAGTCCAAGAAATGCCCAGGTTGCTGCAAATCAATTTGATATATCGTTACAAGAACATCGCTCAAAATCTCTTTATCAAACTGATATAAAAGATAGCGATATATTGGTGTATTTTGATGAATCACATAAAATTAAATTAGAGAGCTATTACTGTTGTTATCAATTATTTAGTGCTGCGGATCTACTCGATAATGAGTATAAGCATGATTATGAAATAAACGATCCTTATAATGGAACAAATGAAAAAGTCTCTCAATGTTACAAAAAAATAGTTAACGCAGTTGATGGATTATACCGTTTGAAACAGGAGTCGCTGTAATGATGGGACCTAGACTTGCTATTGTGATCCACGCTGAAGAAGAGTTCGATTGGTCCGGTGATTTTAAACGGTCAAACAGAGACGTTAGTCATGGTAGGCACCTTATTCATTTAGTGGAAAGAATACTCACTACAGGGGCCAAAGTTACTTTAGCTATGGATCACCCTTTTGTAACCAGTGCTTCTGGAAAGGATGTCGTTACGCATTTTAAAAGCAGAGAACATAAATCCATAGAGTTTGCTGCACATCTTCATCCTTGGGTAAACCCTCCGTTTGAGTCAGATCTGGATATTGTTGACAACATCGACTCTTACCCTGGAAATTTAACCGAAGAATTGGAATTAAACAAACTTAATGCCCTGTCATCGGCCATAAAAGATGTGACTGGAAATGCACCAACCACATACCTAGCTGGTCGCTATGGTATTGGAGAAAACAGCTCAAAAGTACTTAGGGAGTTAGGATTTAAGGTTGACTTGAGCATCAGTGCGTATTGCGACTTTCAACATCAAGATGGGCCAGATTTTAGTCACTATACCAATAAAACCCACATTAAAGATGGTATTCAATATATCGCACATACGGGCTCGATTGTAAGTATCATCCCTTTTGTTTCAAGCTATTTTAATCAACATCCATCCATGTTTTCCCGCTGGCATGAACATAGATTAAAAAGAATTTTGYTGAAAATTTTGCGAGTTAAACGATATCGGTTATCTCCAGAAGGCTTTCAGTTTACACATTTAAAAAGCATGACAGAGAAACAGAGATTAATCGGGCAGGAAGATTTCGTCTTATCTTTTCATTCACCGAGTTCAAAACCAGGTTGTACCCCCTATGTCAGGACAGAGGCTGATTTAAAACGTTTCGAATCGAACACTATTGACTATATTAGCTGGTTTAAAAACCAGTTAAACGGAGAGTTTTTTCTTCCTAATGAACATAACATCTCTGATGTTGATGTTAGGTCTTAATATGCTTAGTACATTCCACACCACAGTATTGCCAAATGGTAGAGAATAATGGAAATTAAAAACGAACAGCCGTATTTTTCTGTCATTATCCCGACAAGAGATCGTCCTGAGCTATTCTTTAGAACGTTGGACTCAGTATTACAGCAAACATCTGAAAATTTTGAAATTATTGTTGTGAATGATGGTTCAGATGACGACAATCTAACCGTGTATCAGGAACGATTATCCGAAGTGGTCAAACTGGTCTCTTTTATCTCGTTAGTACATACACCTAATGGACACGGCCCCAGTTATTCAAGAAATTTTGGAGCTCGTATTGCAAAAGGTCAGTATCTTTGTTTTCTTGATGATGATGACGAATGGACAGATCCTGAATATTTAGGCCGTGTTTATTCGGAAATACAAGGGCAGGAAAATAGAGTTGATGCCTATTACTGTCATCAAAAAGCATACCTAACTAATGGTGAACAAAAAACCGAAACGATTTGGATAGAGGATTTAATTGAAGACGCTGAACTTGGGGCTGATTCAATAGCTAAACCTGTGTCGGTTAACTATATGTTAAAAAGTAATGGCTTTGCACATATGAATTGTTCGATTTACCGAAAGCCGTTTTTTAATGATGTTATTCAAGGCATGAACGAAAATATTCGTTACGAATCAGATAGAGACCTATATTATAGAG
>NZ_JAKJSQ010000144.1:0-2203 GCF_050337105.1 Aliivibrio kagoshimensis | reverse complement strand
CACCTAACCAATATATCGCAGAGTAATCGAATGACCAATAGTTTTAACTATAAATGGAAAGTATGATTGCGTGCTAATCTACTAATTTTTATGAATATATATGATAATGTGTTTACCGAACTTTGGAGAATCAAGAGAGGAGAGTAAGTAAAATGATCAGCAGTCAGGATTTTGTATTGAGCCATAATACCTTTCAGTTTAAATCAGACAAGTACGATTTATCTAAAATTATGAGTGCTAAAATTACTGCTAATTCGCTGAAAAGCCACATATTACGAATCGTCTGTTATGGGTTATTGTTTTCAAGTATTGTCTGGATAGTTTGCCCACCGGGGATGGGGGAGATACTGGCACCCGTCGCTTTGATTGTCGGTCTGTTATTTGCCTTAGTCACCAGTCGTAGATATGAACTAAAGGTTGAGTTTCAGCATAGTGATGAAACGGGGTTACAATGGATTACAGTGGCTAAGACGAACAAACTGTCCGAGAAGGCGATCTTAGATTCTCAGGTAAGAGACCTTCTCGTTCATCATGGCAGTTAGTTCACTTCTGAGCTTATCAGTACTTATTTCAATAGTGTTCTAATGACTTGCAATACACCTGCTTCACGGTTACTCGGAGCGATAAATCGTGCGTGTGCTTTTACCCCTTCGTGTGCATTTTCCATTGCATAAGAGTGATAACTGGCTTGTAGCATTTCGACATCGTTGAAGTAGTCACCAAAACTCATTGTCTGTTCAAAAGTAAAATTCAGTTCATTTTGTAGGTGTTTAATGGCCGCACCCTTTGAAGCATCAGCATGCATGACATCAAGCCAGATTTTCGCGCTGATAACAACCTGTTGCTCAGCACCAAATAACGCATTGATCGTTGGATGGACATGCTCTGCTGAACCATCAAAGTGGCAGATGGCAACTTTAACGAAATCATCATCAACCAAAAGGAGATCATCGACAAACTCACAACGGTGGTAATACTTTTTGAATTCGGTAATAGCCTTCGGGTCTTGAGTTTCAATATAGGCTGATTTTTTCCCGCATAACACAATCTGTGCGCCTGGTAGTAAACGAGCCTGTTTTAAAATGGCGTGAGCGGCGGTTTTATCGAGAGGACAGCTATATAGTTCTTTACCTTTGTGCATTACCAACGTCCCGTTTTCAGCAATGAATATCATGCTGTTTTCTAACGAAGAGAAGGTGTCTAACAAACTATAATATTGACGGCCAGAAGCCGCAGCGAAAAAGATATTTTCTTTCGCTAATTGCGAGTAAATTTGGAAAAAATCGGGATGTAATTGACTCTGCTCATCAAGCAGAGTGCCATCCATATCGGCGGCAATGAATTTAATATTAGCGTTTGGCATTAAAAGGCTCTCGTACAGCGAGTGAGGAAAGAATGGGTATTATACACGCTTTTATAAAATAACTGCAGTAAGCGCTAGTTAAAGTATCATCAACTTTGGGGGGCTATAAGGCACTCTTCCTCTTTTGCAGATAATGAATTATTAAGATCTAACAAGTCATTGTATTGCAGATAAGCCTCTGAGCGTGCTTTGGTATTAAGAGTGAGTGAAATAAGAAGGTCAGAAAGGGCTCGTCTGTCTTCGCGGTACGCTTTAATAAGAGAATCACATGCGAGAAGGTGGTTGTGTCTGCTGGCAATTTGGTTGGCAAGTCGACTGTTTTTTTCACTCGGAACAGTAAAATCGTAGGAGAGTATGGATTGAATATTTCGAGCACTTTGTCTGATCGCATTTCGATAAGTGACATCAATTTTCATCATATTGATAAACAAGTCAATGTCATCTCGTATACCATTACCATTAACATCAGAGCCTGTTAGTGATGCACTAAAATCGTGCTCATTGATAAATTGATGGTAAGTGTCGTTGAGTTGCTCACTAGCTGGTTTATTGGCAATAACGGTTCTTTTATGCGTAAGATCGAAATTGCAGCCAATAACCACAAATAGGGCAATAAAAAGTACCAGTGAGTTTTTCATAGATTCCATTCTAAAGGTTACACAGGAATATTATGAAAGAAAAAAGCTGATATGAAAAATAATGATAGCTACGATTAAGCACTTTAACGTTATATTTGTGACACAATGCAAGGTATGGATATTATTTATATTCAATATATTTGGAAAAATAGTTAAGCATCCAATTATTATATTTATGTTATGGGCATGTTATGTATTATAT
>NZ_JAKJSQ010000143.1:0-2203 GCF_050337105.1 Aliivibrio kagoshimensis | reverse complement strand
TGTGAAACGTTTGAATGTGACCGATTTGTTGCGGAGATTGTTTTGTTTGTAACAAAGGGTTTTTAATCGAAATGTTCAACCTATTGTAAAACTTGGCATTTTATAAAGTTAAGTATCTGAGCTGTTGCGCCCCAGATTAAAAAATTACTGTACGTCGTCCCATAGGTTAGATGAATGTGATCGTTGCAATAAATTGGTAGTGCTGAGAAGTACTTAGAGTAAAGAAAATGGTCAAGGGGAACTTCAAATATGGATGACACTTCATCGGTATCTATTTTTGAGGAGTAATCTTCTGAGACAAAAGCCAAATAGGGCTGAACCTCAAAACCGCTAACAGTGGGTAACGCCGGTAATGAACCAAATATGGAAATGCACGCTTTTGAAATGCCGACTTCCTCATAGGTTTCACGTAATGCTGTTTCTTTTAACGACTGGTCAGTGGGTTCGAAACTTCCGCCGGGAAAACTGATTTGACCAGGGTGATAGCGTAAATGAAAAGCACGTTGAGTGAGTATGACGTTCAGTCCATTACTTCGCTCAACCAGCGGAACCAGTACAGCTGCCTTACGAAGAGAAGATCGATTCTGAGTGACTTGCTTAGCTCTTAATAAACTCAGCGGGTCATAAACAGATTGAGGCGATAATACAAAGTGATTAAGAAAGGTTTCTCTATTCATTTCAATCCATTTATGTCATGAGAATTTATGCTTTGGTTAGCGTCGGTAATATTTTGCTCAACTTGTCTAATGTCTCTTGATATTCTGACTCACAATTACTGTCTGCAACAATACCGCCCCCAGCCCATGCGTATAACGTTGAGTTATTGGCTATTAAGGTTCTGATGGTGATACTGGTATCCATGGTGCCACAACGGCTCAGGTAACCAATGCTTCCACAGTAGGTATTTCTTCTATGGGGTTCGAGTTCTTCAATGATCTCCATCGCTCGGATCTTTGGCGCACCAGTGATTGAACCACCAGGGAAGCAGGCGCGTAATAACTGCTCAGGGTGGTATTGTTCGTCTAATGTTGCGGTTACCGTGCTCACTAAATGATGAACGGCAGGAAAACTTTCAATTTCAAACAGGTGGGGAACGGTTACTGAACCGGCTTTTGCTACCCGTCCAATATCATTTCTTAATAAATCGACAATCATGACGTTTTCAGAACGATCTTTTTCCGCCAGTTGTAGCTCTTTAGCGAGCCGCTTATCCTCAAGAGGGCTCTTCGATCTTGGTCGGGTTCCCTTGATCGGTTTGGTCTCAATATTATTATCGTTTAGAGAAAGAAAACGCTCTGGGGATATAGAGAGTATCGAAGCTTCATCGGTTTTTATATAGGCGGAGAATGGCGCTTGATTGGCGTGTTCGAGTTGTTGGTACGCTTGCCATTCTGAACCATGGTATGAGGCACTGAAGCGCTGGGCTAAATTAATTTGATAACAGTCCCCCGCAAGTAGGTACTCTTGAATTTGATTAAATTTGGACTGGTATTGGGTGAAACTCATGTTTGAGCACCAATCAGAAAGCATCTCGAATGGTGTGCGATCCGATAAGTTCGCCAATTTGTAGTCATCAAACCACTGCAGTCGTTGGCTCTTTTTCGGCTGAACGAGAGTAAGCTTTTTTAATTTATGATCGGCAATTAAAGCCCAATCGTAAAGGCCAATGGCCATGTCTGCCGTGTGAATATCATGTGAAGACGTGTTAGGGATGTTTTCTACACGTCGGCCAAGATCATAACTGAAATAGCCTAAAGCACCGCCTAAAAAAGGGAGATCGTCTACCGTTTTTATTGTTGGTAGTAGACGCGTTTTATAGTGTTGCAGGAGTGCAAATGGGTCATGCTCACTGGTTACTGGTTGTTTACCTTGTACTCGAATAGTGGTGGTAGTGCCGTGCGTTTGCAAAGTTGCCACGGGATCCGCAACCAAAATATCGAAACGATTATCCGGATGTTGCTCAGAAGCAGAGCGTAACAACATTGCCCATGGCAGTGAAGAGATAGGTTCAAACCACGAAAAAATAGCATTTGGGCTGTATTCAAGGCTCTGATAGGTCAGTTTGTCTTCTATTTGTAAATTCATTGTTCTTTTTTGTGACAAAAGTTGGATTGCTTAATAGCACTGGCTTGCGGGCAAGAGTATTATGGCAATGGAATGCTAATAACTACGAATAAAACGGTGTAAGATAACACTTAATAGC
>NZ_JAKJSQ010000142.1:0-2221 GCF_050337105.1 Aliivibrio kagoshimensis | reverse complement strand
ACACATAAGCATTCATATATTAAATGTATTTAACTGAACTTAATAGGCAAAATCTGAGTTTTCATTAATCAAGAAAGGGATAATACATTGGAAGCAGTATGGGAATTACTAATTAAATATATATCAATGCAGCGCAAAGTATGGTTATAGCATTAATTTCTTATGAGTTCATTTGAATATGACATTTTTATGTCAAAATGATGACGGTCAATTAATTGACTGTTCAGGTTTTTCCAAAAAAGGAATTGAAGATGACTATTAGGAAAATGATACTAGCCACAGTACTGGCTGTTTCAGTGAGTAGCGCATTTGCTGTGGTGCCAAACAAAATAAATATTCAAGAAAAATGGGCATGGTCGGGAAGTGAATATATGCCCGAGTATAAACATGCAATGTCAACTCCAGTTGTGATGCAGTTAAACGATGATAATGGTGATGGTTATATAAATGGAAATGATGTAGCTGACATTGTATTTAGTTCGTTCAAAGATAACCAATATAATCGTCCCGGTGTGATCCGAGCCTTAAGTGGTATTGATGGTAAAGAGCTTTGGGATTATTCCAGGGGGCCTGCATGGTCAGCACCAAAATCAAGTCTAGCAGCTGCAGATTTTGATCGAGACGGACACGTAGAGATTGTGTCGATCAATTATAATGATTCTAATATCTACGTATATGATAATAGAGGGTATCTAGATAGGACGATTAACAGCGGTAAACATTGGGGTTTACATCCAACGATTGCTGATTTAAATAGAGATGGTGCGCCTGAGATAGTGTTGGGAAGCTCGGTTGTTAATTATCAGTATGGTTATCAATTTCCTGTTGAACGAGGCTATGCTCCTATCGTCTTTGATCATGATTTAAACGGTCGACAGGAGATCCTTACTAAAGGTGTGTTATACGATGCAGATGGACGAGAAATTTGGCGCTTAGATCAAAGTAAAGGCGACTATTGGTTCTCATCGGTCGCGAATTTTGATAGCGATATTTATCCAGAAATCGTAGTAGGGATCCCAGGACCAACAAATGGTGTTGGGCTCATTAGCCTCGTTGAACATAATGGTAATGTTAAATGGGGACCAATTGCAGTTCCGGGTGGACGTGGTGGAAGCCAGTCGATTGCTGATTTTAATGGTGATGGTAGAGCTGAAATTGCAGTAGCAGGTTACAAGTATTTGACCATTATCTCTGCTAATGGAAGTGTTAAGTGGTCAAAGCCTATTACTGATCTAAGCAGTGGAACTGTTGGCGTGAACTCATTTGATTTTAACAGAAATGGACGTTCTGAAATAGTTATTCAAGATGAAGTCACAATAAGAATCTTTGATGGTATAAGTGGAGAAGAGCTTGTCAATATACCGAATAGCTCTGGAACACTTTATGAATACCCTCTTATTGTTGATTTAGATGGCAATAAGAGTGGAGATTTGATCGTTACAGCCAACAATTATTCTCAGGGTGATTTTAATGGTATTCGCGTATTTGATGGCGGGGATCAACCGTGGGGAGAAGCGGTACGAATTTGGAATCAGCATTCATTTCATCAAAGTAATATAAATGATGATGGCACGATTCCACAGACAGAAGTACCAAGTTGGCTAGCAAATAACAGCTATCGTTCAGCAACATTATTAACTGAAGACGATGACGATGACGATGATGACGACGATGACGATGATGACGATGATGACGACGATGATGACGACGATGATGACGACGATGATGACGATGATGACGATGATGACGATGACGACGATGATTAATAGTTAGAGTGCAATATGCCTGTTCTGAATTAGATATTAGAGCCAGCTTTTTAGTTGGCTCTATTTGTATATAGAGTTATGAATGCGTGTTAAGAAGAGACTGGTTAAGTAAGATGTAACTATTAAAACTAATATTATGATAATAGAGTATTTAAATGAAAATAATAGATCTGGAGTTAAGTAGTAACAATAGAAAGAATGTGTTAGCCACATGAATAAAGAGTGGGCTCCAAGGTGTGTAATAACTTTCATGAAGATTACAGATTTAGGCTTTAACTCTAGTAGAAAGAATGCAAACAATGGAGTTGAGATAATCAAACCTGTAATTGAAAGCTTCATGAATAATAGTGCGATTGTCGGAGGAATGAGTAATAACAGTAACCATTTGTATTTATTTGTTAACATATCGATTTTTGATATTACCTTACTATCTCTGTAAGTGGCCAATAAATATC
>NZ_JAKJSQ010000141.1:0-2241 GCF_050337105.1 Aliivibrio kagoshimensis | reverse complement strand
TTTCTAGATATATTGTATTACAATTAGTCTGATTGACTTATTATGAATGCAAACGAAGCAACACTTAAAGATTTAAACCGATTAGGAGATACACAATGAACTCTTTCTTTATTCTAGATGAAAACCCATGGGAAGAACTTGGTGGCGGTATTAAGCGTAAAATCGTTGCTTACACTGACGATCTAATGGCTGTTCACCTATGTTTTGATAAGGGGGCAATTGGCCATCCTCACACTCACGAAATTCATGACCAAATTGGTTATGTTGTTCGTGGCAGTTTCGAAGCTGAGATCGAAGGTGAAAAGAGAATTCTTGAAGAAGGTGACGCTTACTTTGCTCGTAAACACATGATGCACGGTGCAGTGGCATTAGAGCAAGACAGCATCCTTATTGATATCTTTAACCCTGCGCGTGAAGACTTCCTAAAATAATGAATAGCGTAACCTCAGTTAATAAGGTAAGCATATGAAACCATTAAATATTGCGGTCATTGGCGAGTGTATGGTTGAGCTACAAAAGAAACATGACGGGCTTAGTCAACGTTTTGGTGGCGATACGTTAAATACAGCAGTTTATCTCTCTCGTTTGGCCAAAGATCATGGCATTAACACTAGCTACGTGACAGCACTTGGCGCCGATCCGTTCAGTACCGACATGTTAGAAAAGTGGCAAGCTGAAGGTATTGACACAAGCTTAGTGGTTCAGATCGATCACAAACAACCAGGGCTTTATTACATCGAGACCGATGAAACGGGTGAGCGTAGCTTCCACTATTGGCGTAGTGATGCTGCCGCAAAATTCATGTTTGATCAGCAAGACACACCAGCTCTGCTTGATAAGTTATTCTCTTATGACGCCGTATATCTAAGTGGTATTACGCTTGCAATTTTGACGGTAAATGGTCGTACACAACTGTTTAACTTCTTAGCAAAATTCAAAGCTCAAGGCGGCCAGGTATTCTTCGACAATAACTATCGACCTAAACTTTGGGAAAACCAACAAGAAGCGATTTCTTGGTACATGAGAATGCTCAATTACACCGACACTGCTCTACTAACGTTTGATGACGAGCAAGAGTTATACGGTGACGAAAGCATTGAACAATGTATTGCACGTACGTCTGATTCTGGTGTGAGAGAGATCATAATTAAACGTGGCGCGAAAGACTGCTTAGTCGTTGAAAGGCAAAGTGCTCAATACGTTGCTCCAAACCCAGTCGATAACATCGTAGATACTACGGCCGCTGGCGACTCGTTTAGTGCAGGCTTCTTGGCTAAGCGCTTGAGCGGTGGTAATGCTCGTGATGCAGCATTTTCAGGCCATTTAGTGGCAGGGACAGTGATTCAGCATCCAGGAGCGATCATTCCTGTAGATATAACACCTGACTTGTCTCTGTAATTACAAATTTCATAAATTAATCAAGTATTTGATTAGTTAAAAGCAAGCCTTTAATTAACGTGAGAAAGAATTCATGACTCCATTAAATGAACAATTAGCAAATCTAAAAGTAATTCCTGTAATCGCGATCAATCGTGCTGAAGACGCTATTCCTTTAGGTAAAGCATTGGTTGAAAACGGCATGCCATGTGCTGAAATCACTCTACGAACCGAGTGCGCAATTGAAGCAATTCGTGTAATGCGTAAAGAGTTTCCAGATATGTTAATCGGTTCAGGTACTGTTCTAACGAACGAGCAAGTAGATGCCTCGATAGACGCTGGCGTCGATTTCATCGTAAGCCCTGGTTTTAACCCACGCACGGTTCAATATTGTATTGATAAGGGTGTTGCTATTGTCCCTGGAGTAAATAGCCCTAGTTTGGTTGAGCAAGCTATGGAAATGGGCCTTCGCACATTAAAGTTCTTCCCCGCAGGGCCTTCTGGTGGAACCGGTATGCTTAAAGCACTCACAGCGGTTTACCCAGTGAAATTTATGCCTACAGGGGGCGTTAGTATACAGAATGTTAACGAATACCTTTCCATTCCTTCCGTGCTAGCTTGCGGTGGTACTTGGATGGTGCCAACGACTCTTATAGATGAAGGAAAATGGGACGAAATTGGTACACTCGTTCGTGACGCCATCTCTGCAGTCAACGCATAACCCCCCGTTTCTTCTCTAGCGTTATAAAAGCGAGCCATGTGCTCGCTTTTTATTACGTAGAATATCTTCAATACAAATGCCCTCAACTCCATCATACTTAACCATCAATCCATACTCATATTCACATCTCAATTGTATTACAA
>NZ_JAKJSQ010000016.1:0-71294 GCF_050337105.1 Aliivibrio kagoshimensis | reverse complement strand
ATATACTTCATACTAAAACCTATTAAATGTTTAATAAAATAGCAACTTAAGACATCTGTTTCAGAAGTGCATCATATGCTTATCTTTTGTGAAATCAACAAGTAGGTACAATTAGTTTCATATTTGTGAGTTGAGTTTTTTAACAATAAACAAATCACTAGACGACTGGTCTATTTTGGTTTACAGTAGCGGCATGAAAATAGAAACCAAAGAGACACGACAGCACATTTTAGATACGGGTTATCAACTGATCGCCGGGCAAGGCTTCTCAAATGTGGGGTTATCACAGATATTAAAACATGCGGATGTGCCTAAAGGCTCGTTTTACCACTATTTCAAATCGAAAGAGCAGTTTGGTGAAGCGTTGATCAATGATTATTTTGATGATTATCAACGTCGAATAGAAGAACGTTTTCAAAGTAATGATGGCAGTGCTTATGACCGATTAATGGGGTATTGGCAGTGCTGGATTGATGTGCACTCAGAGAGCTGCGCTTTGCAAAAGTGTTTGGTTGTGAAGTTAAGTGCCGAGGTGTCCGATCTGTCTGAGCCTATGCGCTTAGCACTGCTTAACGGTGCCACTAAAATTATTGGTGCGATCAGTCGGTGTATTGACGATGGTGTCAAAGAGGGCTCAATAAGCGTTCAAAATGCCGATGAAACGGCAGAGCTGCTTTACAACCTTTGGGTTGGAGCCAGCTTGATGAGCAAGTTGAGAAAAAACAGCGATGGGTTAGACAGAGTCATGTTGTTTACCCAGTTGCAGCTTAAAACGAAATAACAGCTTAAAAAACAATACCCCGCCGTTTGCTGGCGGGGATTTTTTTACGCTCATACTAGACGACTGGTCTATTTTGGGCTAAAACGGATGAGAAACCATAATGACTGAATCACTGAATATGAATCGCCAAATATTACTTGCGTCACGCCCAGTCGGAGCACCGATTGCTGATAACTTTCGACTCAATACCACAGAGAAACCGGTTCCCGCTGATGGCGAAGTGTTGTTGCGTAGTATCTATCTCTCTCTTGACCCTTATATGCGTGGCCGAATGAGTGACGCAAAATCCTACGCTGATCCTGTTGCCATTGATGATGTGATGGTAGGGGCGACGGTTTGCCAAATTGAAGTATCCAATAATCCGAACTTTGCTGTTGGTGATTGGGTGTTGGCTTATACTGGCTGGCAGGATTACGCCGTTTCTGATGGCGAAGGGCTAATGCCATTGGGGGATAAACCACAAAATCCTTCTTACGCACTTGGCATCATGGGTATGCCGGGTTTTACCGCTTATATGGGGCTGCTTGATATTGGTCAACCTAAAGAGGGAGAGACGATTGTTGTCGCTGCTGCCACTGGGCCCGTTGGTGCCACTGTTGGTCAAATTGGTAAGCTAAAAGGGTGTCGTGTGGTTGGCGTTGCTGGTGGACAAGAGAAGTGTGATTACGCTAAGAATGTACTGGGATTTGATGCCTGTATTGATCATAAAGCGGACGATTTTGCCGAGCAGTTAGCCAAAGAATGTACTCAGGGTATCGATGTCTACTTTGAAAACGTAGGTGGCAAAGTGTTTGATGGCGTTTTACCGCTTCTTAATACGGGTGCTCGTATTCCAGTGTGTGGCTTGATTTCGCAATACAACGCCACCTCTTTGCCTGAAGGGCCGGATCGTTTATCAATGCTAATGGGAACCTTGCTGGTAAAACGCATTAAAGTGCAAGGTTTTATTATTTTTGATGACTATGCCCACCGTTATAACGAGTTTGCTCAACAGATGGGTCAGTGGTTAAGTGAAGGGAAAATTCACTACCGTGAGCACCTTGTTGAAGAATTAGAAAGTGCACCAGAGGCTTTTATGGGTCTGCTTGAAGGTAAAAACTTTGGAAAATTAGTGGTTCGTGTCAACAACGAACGATAAGCGTAGGGAATAATATGATCATATTACATCATCTGAACAAGTCACGCTCAAAGCGCATTATCTGGTTACTGGAAGAGCTAGGTGTAGACTACCAGATCATTGGTTATCAAAGAGACAGTGTGACGTTTTTAGCGCCACCTGAACTCAAAGCAATACACCCGTTGGGTAAATCTCCTGTGTTAGAAGACGATGGGATGGTGATCGCTGAATCAGGAGCGATCACTGAGTATCTAATAAATAAATTTGCCGCCGACAAGTTAGCACCGTCAAGGGGAACTAAAGCGTATGTTGAATACTCTCAGTGGATGCATTTTGCTGAAAGTTCTGCCATCTTGCCGTTACTAATGAAAATGTATTTGCAAAAAGATGGCTGCGATACCAATTTTTTATCTGGGTATGTGGATAATGAAATCGGCAAAGTGATCAGCTATTTCAATCAATCACTACAAGATAAAACCTACCTAGTTGGTGAGCAATTAAGTGGTGCTGACATTATGATGTCATTCATTGCTGAGATACTTAAGAATAACGGTAGCTTGAGCCAATTTGAGCATATCGAACGCTACGAACAGCAGTTAAGTACTCATACTGCATTTCTAAAAGCAGATGAATTAGAAGCTGCCAATTAAATTACTGGAGAACATCCATGAACAACTTTACATTCCACAACACCACACGCATTCATTTTGGTGAAGGACAGATTAAAGAGATTACTAACGACATCCCTAAAGATAAAAAAGTGTTGGTGACCTACGGTGGTGGCTCGATAAAAAGTAATGGCGTGTATGACCAAGTGGTGAGTGCACTTAGCGATCATAATTGGGCTGAATTTTCAGGCATTGAGCCAAATCCACAATATGACACCTTAATGAAAGCGGTTGAGAAGATTAAAGCGGAAGGGTTTGATTACCTATTGGCTGTCGGCGGTGGTTCGGTGGTTGATGGTACCAAATTCATTGCGGCAGCTGCCTGTTTCGAAGGAAGCGAACCTTGGGATATCCTGACTAAGCAGGTACCTGTGACTTCTGCAATGCCTCTAGGGTGTGTATTGACACTACCTGCTACAGGTTCGGAAAGTAATGGTGGCGCAGTGATCACTCGTATTAACGATAAACTTGCCTTTGGTTCTCCTTTGGTTCGTCCTGCGTTTGCTGTGCTTGATCCTAAAACCACATTAAGCTTATCTCCTCGTCAAAGCTCAAATGGTGTCGTAGATGCATTTGTCCACGTGATGGAGCAGTACTTAACGTATCCGGTTAATGCCAAAGTGCAAGATCGTTTTGCCGAAGGCCTGCTGCTTAACCTTATTGAAGAAGGGCCGAAAGTGCTATCAACACCTGATGATCTAGCCGTTCGAGCTAATATTATGTGGACAGCAACCCAAGCACTGAATGGGTTAATTGGAGTCGGTGTTCCTCAAGACTGGGCATCGCATATGATTGGTCACGAATTAACAGGTAACTTTGGCGTTGATCATGCTCGTAGCTTGAGTATTGTCCTTCCGGCTGTTATGCACCAGCACCGTAGCGAGAAAGAGGCTAAATTGCTGCAATATGGCGAGCGTATTTTTGGTATTACCGAAGGTTCCACTGAGCAGCGTATCGATGCCGCCATTGCTAAAACCATTGAGTTTTTCAAATTGATGGATGTACCGACAACCTTGACCGATGCCGGGCTTGATAGCGACTCAATTGAAACGCTACTAACTAGCTTAGAAGCACACGGGATGACAGCGCTAGGTGAGCATGGAAAAATTGGAATCGCGCAATCAAGAGCGATTTTAGAAGCTGCACTATAACCTGGTATCAGCAAAATCGAAGCCTTTCTGATTGGAATCAGAAAGGCTTTTTTGTATCCAAAGCTAACTCGAGGTTTTATTACTGATAGGGGCATGAGCCATCAAGTATTTGACCAAGTGAGAGAGTGCGGGTGGTTGATGCACGCGCTGCTTGTAAATCAGATACGCATGGCGCTCAGGGGTAATTAACTCAGGTAAAACCGCTACTACATCTTCAGAAAGAGATTTTTGATGATGTATAGGCACTAAACCAATCCCAACACCGTCATTGATCGCTTCAATCAACATGTTCAAGTCATTAACTACCATTTTAGGTGTTGGTTGGAAATCGTAACCAGTGGTGTGATTGTTCTGCTTAATAAAGTGATATTGACGTTTAGATCGAACTGCAAGCCAATTTTTCTGATAGAGCTGATCCAAGGTAGTAGGCATTCCAAATTGTTCGATATAGCGCTTAGAAGCGAACAGAGCGTCTTGAGACGTCAGAAAAGGTCGAGCAATCAGATCACTGCTCTCTCCTAAGTCGAATCCGATCGATAAATCCCTGTCTGTTGTTGGTAATCGATCTTCAAAGTTCAACTTGATATCAATGGTGACTTTGGGGTGCTCGAGTAGATAGTGAGCAATCAATTTACCGATGAACGATTTGTATAAAGTGTGCGGTAAAGAGAGTCGTATATTGCCTTGCACTTCATTTTTAGCTGACAGTACCTGCTCAAGTTCTATTTCAGTATTGATCAGTTCGTTATTGATTCGAGAAAATAGATCCAAGCCATTCTCCGTCGGAGTTAATTCTCGTCCCTTCCGTTCTAGTAAACGAATACCTAGCCTCTGTTCTAATCCATTCAGTCGTCTAGACATGGTCGAGACTGGCAACTTCATGCCCTCTGAGGCGCGCAGTAATGAACCTGCATCGACCACTCGGCAAAAGAGGTAAAGATCATCTATATTTCCAAATATGGAATTGTCCATTCGATAATTGCCTATATTTTTTACATATGAGAAATAATAACCTAACCCTATTGAATATCAATGAGGTAATAGAGATGAATAGAAAACAATTTTGGATAAGCACCCTGCTAGGGTCGGCTGTTATGTCTTTTTGTATGTCAGGACTGATATCAGCCATCGTGGGAGGGGTGGATCACTTTTCACTGGATAATTGGATGCACAGTTATCTTATTGCATGGCCGATTGCGCTTGCGGTGAGTGCCACCATTATACCTCAAATAAGAAAGTTATCGTTTTGGTTAGCAGCGATCGGAAGTGAAAAATAGAGCGAAATTAACGCTCTATAAAAGTTTTTACCCTTCCATCCAATCCATGTTTGGAAGTTCATCAAGATGAGCTGAGTAGCGTTTTAAATCAAATTCAGCACCATTTTTCATCACATCAAACACTTCAATCGCTAATGCACAGGCCATGCCTTGCAGCGCTTCTTCGCGGGGAGTACCGGTCATCACTAAGCGCATTAGGGTCTCTTTTACTTTTTTAGGCTCGCCATCGGCTATCTGGTTTTCAACGGTTTCAATCAGTGTTTCTTCCGTCATATAGTCGTCTTGTGCTTCTGTCATTTTCTTCTCTCATTAAACATTTTGGGTCACTATGCCACAGCCAGTTATCTTTCACACATTTTTTCAGTTATCGTTCACCGTCAGCTAGATCAGTAAAGGAGTTGCAGTGACTATACCAACAGAGATTCGTTATATTTTGCTCGCGGATGATGCGGATGCACTTAAAGTGGTGAGCCGCTGGTATTACGATGAGTGGGCAGGAAAGATTCCAGGAATCTCCATTAACACGATTAAAGAAAAACTCTCTCAATATGGTAATCGAGATTGCGCCCCACTTTTAGTTGTTGCTGATGATGATGGAGAGTTTGTTGCCGCTGCTGAGTTAAAAGTTCGAGAGATGTCGATCTATCCCGATAGAGAGTTTTGGATTGGAGGGGTGTACGTTACGGAGTCCCATAGAGGGTATGGATTGGCGACACGTATGGTGCAAGAGGTGATTCGCCGTGCTAAAGAGATCGGCATTGAGACATTGCACTTACAGACAGAACAGTTAGATGGCGGGCTCTATACTCGAATCGGTTTTACTCCTATCGAACAGGTAGAGTATGGTGGCCATCAGGTGGTGGTTATGGAATATAGATTGACACCACAACGAATGAATTCAATTGCATAATTATGTGGTTGATATGAGTATTGATATAAATCGATAGTGCTTTACCACCTATGGTGTAAGAGATCTCGCACATAGGCAGTAAGAGATGGCTCTGTTTGAAAATAATATCTCTCATTAAATCTCGTTAACTAATTGTTTTTATAGGAGTTTAGTTCGCACTATGTTTTATATCAATAAATGGTCATTAAAAATGTGATCTTTGTTCATTGATGATTTATGACAATCAAGTAATCTTATTGGTGTCGGAAGGATACTGACTAGGAATAGGAACCTAAACCAAGGATTTGGTAAGTCTTAGGATGAGACTACGGTAATTTAGGATGAATTATCGACACGGATAGAAAAAGGACATTGAACGGAATCGATAGTAACTAGGATGGTTGCTAACAAGGAAGACGATGGACTCCTCTAGGATAGAGGGTAGGAAAGAACTTCAGGATGAAGTAAAGGACACCACTTAAGGAATTAGTGAGAGAATTAATACTGGATGTATTAATGGGTCATGGATAAGGCCAAGGACACCGCTAGGAAAGCGATGTAAAGGAATAAGCTTAGGATAAGCATGCTATCAAGGATTTGATGCAGGGAGCACTTTAGTAGCTGGATTGCTGCAAGTAAGACTTTAGGCCCGTTATGCGCAAGCATATCGGGCCTTCTCTTTGGGTTTAGAAATCTCACTCTATTTCACCTACCACAACTCTTTTTCTTATAAATCAAATCACTTCACCTCGTTTTTTCAAATTTATGGTATAAAATAAAATGACATTGATAAAAATCATCATGTTGTTGTCCAAACAAGTTCGACAGTTCTGGAGTATTTTAATGAAAAAATGGCCTTCTCTTATCACTCTTTTATTATTAGTAAGCGTTAATGTACATGCCAATAGTAATGAAAGCAGTCAGGGTCCTCATACAGTTGAAAACGTAGAGAGTAAATCGAAGGTGCTCATTAGCGAAGATGGGAAACTGATTTTTGGAGAGGAAGAGTGGGTTTACTTTCCGAAAGTAAAGGCTTCATTTAAAGCGAGAGTTGACACTGGCGCTACCACATCATCTATTAGTGCGATTGATATTGAATCCTATAAGAAAGATGGAAAAAGTTGGGTTAAATTCAAATTACCTGATGCAGATAATGCCGTTGATGATTTTGATTTACCGGTTAAACGCTGGGTTGATATTCGTCAATCGTCATCAGATAAATTACACCGACGTGCGGTGGTTGAGCTTGATGTTCAAATTGGTAGCCACAAAAGTACGGCCGAATTTACTTTAGCAGATAGAGAACACCTTACTTTTAGTGTCTTATTAGGGCGAAAATACTTTAGTAACGTGGCCATTGTTGATGTTGGAAAACAGTACGTTCAGCCAAAAGTTAAAAAGTAAATTTTATTGAGAGTGGGCAGTGATCTGAGAGTCGATATTGGGCAAGGTCACTGCCACTAAACAGCGTCTGTTTGAAAGACCCTCCAGTTACATATTTGACTAAACCTTTACTGATTAAGATATGATCAATAAAGGTTTTATACTGCTTAAAATACCAACGGTTGTTATTACTTTTGATATGAGCGGAGCGGCACTGGCTAACCTGACCAACCCCCACTTTAACCACATTATGATCCATTCTCTGCCAGAACCAATCGTTCTCATTGATCAATTGACGATTGAAATCGCCTAGAATAATGAACGGACTCTGCGATTTATTGCGCTCAACTATCCATTGATTGATGACCGAAGCTTGTTGGGATAGCCGTTTACAGCTCACTCCTGTCACCGCCTTTTTCGAGTGACATCCACTTTTTAAATGTACGACTAACACTCTAACTGGCGGCCGCTCTTCAAACAACAGCGTGATGTCCACCCCATATCGTAACGCGTGATTGCGAGTGACATCCAGAGCGAATAGATCGGGGTTACGCATATAGTTAACCTCTTTTCTGATCGCAAAGCCGACATACTGCCTCCAATCGGTATCAACATGACCAATAATTGATCGTGAAGAGAGTTCGATATGATAAAGCTCAGGATCAAACACGAGGTGAGCAGACTCTAGATTGGCCACCTCTTGAAAGGCAATAAGGTCAGAGTTAATCGTTGTCACAATGTTATTAAGTGCAGAGTAGTCAGAAGGGGTTCGTCTTGCTTCTTGTCGAGAAGATTGGTTATCTAACCACTGCATATTCCACGTGCTGATAGTCAGTGCATTGGATTGTGACATACTGAAAAAGGAAATAAAAAGAGACCAGACCATTAAGATCATTTGGCTTAATCTCTTTATTAATAAAGGTTTCACTTTTTAGCCTGCCTACACTTGGGTAGATGCTCTGAGGATCATACGCTCATACCATTCAAACAGATGCGGCTGGCTCGCCGTAACCTCTATATCAAGATGCTTCATAAAGCTACATAGTACATAGGCAGTAATATCCGCAATTGAAAAGTGTTCGCCGGCAACGTAAGGGTTGAGATCAAGTTGTTTATCTAGCGTTGGTAAAAACTCAATCAGTCGACGCTTTGACTCCTCCCCCCAACTTTCTACACATCTTTCTCTGTCTTTATAGATACCAGTTAGATTACGAAATGCTTGCAAGGCGGGTACATATCCTTGTAACTCAACAATTCGATTCCACATCTCTATGTGTGCTTTTTCATAAGGTGTGTTACCAAACATAGAGTGTTTTGAGGGGTTTAGCTCGTCAAAATAACGACAGATAGCAACTGACTCACAAATAGAGGTACCATCGTCAAGCTCTAAAACAGGGATACGTCCATTCGGACTTAGTGCTTTAAAGGCATCAGTAAGGTTCTCACCGCCACGAGTATTTACGTGTACTCGTTCAACTTCAATGCCTTTTTCGGCAAGAAAAATAGTCACACGTCTTGCATTTGGAGCTGGACCAAACTCATGAATTTTCATAATTTATCCTTAGTTAAAACGATTACATATTATTAGCACAAATCAAAGCGTAGTAACAATTCGTTATCATTGAAGTTGACTATAAACATGTATTTAAATTACCACTTAATGGTTAGCTAGGTACTGCGGGGGTTATAGAGTGATCACATAATTACTAACATTCTGTAACAAATTCTCAATTTATTGATGATGGTCAATTGTTAAGGTGAAGAACACACATAGGCTACATCTCTAAAGTGGGTTTCCGTTATAGGGCATGGAGCTATTAATGATTTTTTTCCGAGTAAAAGCAGTAATCATTCAGTTGAGTATTACCCTGTTACTTTTGTGTTCCTCTTTTTCTGCAAGCGCTCTGTTCGTTAGCCCACCTAAAGATCCTATTCCGTTGATTCACCAAGTTTTCCCAGATCTCACACAACTTTCTGAAAAGCAGGGTGAACCGCTGTTATGGACCGTCTATAAAGATGAAGAGATTTTGGGGTACGCTTTTGAAACCAACGATATAGCAAAGATTCCTGCCTACTCGGGTGAACCCGTTAACATGCTAGTCGCCATTGACCCTGAAGGTGTATATCTCGCATCAAAAGTGCTTGAACACCATGAGCCGATTATCCTTGCTGGTATTCCTGAGCAGAAACTGTGGGACTTTACCGATCAATATGAAGGGCTGCTAGTAAAAGATAGAATCAAAGTGGGAGGGAAAGTCAGTGAAGGCTATGTGCCTGTTGATGGGCTCTCTGGCGCGACAGTGACCGTGATGGTGATGAATGTCGGAATCACGAAGTCGGCAACAAAAGCAGCTCAGTCACTCGGAATCATCGAAAAAAAATCAAACATCATTCAACCGATCTCCACCATAAAAGAACAATTTGAGAAAAAAAATTGGACAGAATTAACCGGTGATGGTTCGATCAGAAAACTCTACTTAACCAATGAAGCGGTGCAAGAAGCGTTTATTGGCACGGAAGCAGAACTTGTTGATAACGTGCCTGAAAGTGAAAACAAAGAACGATTTACTGAGCTCTATTATGCGGTGGCTGATATCCCCACCATAGGTAAAAACCTGTTTGGAGAATCCGATTACCGCTGGTTAGCTGGCGACCTAAAGCCGGGAGAGCACATTATAGCGGTGTTTGGTAATGGGTACTCGTTTAAAGGATCGGGTTATGTACGAGGTGGTATTTTTGATCGAATTCAGATTCATCAAAAGGATAATGAGGTCTCTTTTCGAGATCTCGACCATGAACGTGTGACCGATATTTTCATTGAAGGGGCTCCAAAGTTCAAAGAGATGTCGGTGTTTAAAGTGCGTGCTCATCATGAGTTCGATCCTGGCGCCAGCTGGCAAATTGAACTGTTAGTCCGAAGACAAACGGGACCAATTGATAGTCTGTTTACCAGTTTCAAAGGCGGGTATGACATGCTAGATAAGTATGTTGATACGCCTCCTGCGATTATTCCACCTCCAGAATTAACCTTAACCGAACAAGTGTGGCAAGAACACCATATTGAAGTGGTGGTATTGATCGGCCTTATCATTGTGCTACTGCTGATTCTATTCTTCCAAGATGTATTAGTGCGCCACCCAAGCTTCATGCATAACTTGAGACACGGTTTTCTCGCCGTGACAGTGGTCTTTATCGGTTGGTCATGGGGCGGTCAGCTCTCTGTAGTGAATGTATTTACCTTCTTACAAGCCTTAATGAAAGATTTTTCATGGGATCTCTTCTTGCTTGATCCTATCATTTTCATTTTATGGTGTGCGGCAGCAGTAACTGTTTTGCTGTGGGGACGAGCGGTCTACTGTGGTTGGTTGTGCCCGTTTGGCGCGCTGCAAGAGTTACTGAATCAGTTTGCCCGTTATATCAAGATTCCTCAGGTAGAGCTTCCTTGGGCAGTACACGAACGTTTATGGGCAATTAAGTACCTTATTCTATTAGCACTGTTTGGTATTTCGTTAGATTCGCTAGCTATGGCGGAGCAATTTGCAGAAATTGAACCCTTTAAAACCACCTTTTTGTTGAAGTTTGATCGTGAGTGGCCGTTCATCGCGTGGGCGGTGTTGTTGCTGACCGTGAATCTATTTAATCGTAAAACATTCTGCCGCTATTTATGCCCACTGGGCGCGGCGCTATCGGTGTCAAACAGCGTGCGTCTGTTTGATTGGTTAAAGCGCCGTCCTGAGTGTGGTTCGCCATGCAAAACATGTGCGAAAGAGTGCGAAATACAGGCGATTCAGCCAGATGGTGTGATTAATATGCGCGAATGTCACTACTGTCTAGATTGCCAGATTACTTATTACAACGATGAAAAATGTCCACCACTGAAAAAACTAGCTCGTAAGAAGCGCAAGTTAAGTGAGTCGGATATTCCTGTAACCGAAATTTAAACGCAAAGAAACAGAAGTAGACGTGGACGTTATACAGTCTAAAAACATAATAATGGAGAATCACCATGAGTGATGACAAAACTGATCTAACACAAGATGACACACTACCCAATGTAGAGCGCCGTAAATTTTTTGGTAAAACCGCCGCTATTGGTGTTGGTGTTGCCGCAGCCCCTATGACGGCAGCTATGTTTGCTTCAATGGCAAAAGCTCAAGCATCAGAAGTAAAAAACAGCCCTGTGGTGCACCCTGGTGAGCTTGATGAGTATTATGGCTTTTGGAGTGGTGGTCACTCAGGGGAAGTTCGTATTATGGGTTTACCTTCAATGCGTGAGCTTATGCGTATTCCTGTGTTTAATACCGACAGTGCAACAGGTTGGGGATTAACCGATGAGAGTAAGCGTATTAAAGGCGACAGCGCCGATATTTTAACGGGAGACTCACATCACCCGCACATGAGTATGCAAGACGGCCATTACGATGGTAAATACGTTTTCATTAATGATAAGGCAAACAGTCGTGTGGCTCGAATTCGTTGCGATGTCATGAAAACCGATAAAATGCTGACGGTTCCAAACGTACAAGCTATCCATGGAATGCGTGTGCAAAAAGTGCCATACACCAAGTATGTTATCTGTAACAGTGAATTTGAAATCCCAATGGATAACAACGGTAAATCGACGTTAGAAGATGTCAGCACTTATCGCTCACTGTTTAACGTGATTGATGCCGAATTAATGACGGTCGCTTTCCAAGTGATGGTCGACGGAAACTTAGATAACACGGATGCAGATTATGACGGTAAGTACTTTGCGTCGACCTGTTATAACTCTGAAATGGGTATGAACCTTAATGACATGATCACTGCAGAGCGTGACCATGTTGTTGTATTTAATTTAGCGCGTTGTGAAGCGGCGTTAAAAGCGGGCAAATTTAAGAACTACAACGGTAACGATGTACCAGTATTAGATGGTCGTAAAGGATCTGAACTGACGCGTTATATCCCAGTACCAAAATCACCTCATGGCTTGAATACTTCTTCTGACGGCAAATACTTTGTAGCTAACGGTAAGTTATCACCAACCGTATCGGTGATTGCCATTGAGAAATTAGACTCTCTATTTGATGACAAAATCAAAGCGCGTGAGACCATCGTGGCTGAGCCTGAGTTAGGTTTAGGGCCTCTACATACTGCGTTTGATAACAAAGGTAACGCGTATACGACTCTGTTCCTCGATAGCCAAATTGCGAAATGGAACGTAGAAGATGCCATCAAAGCGCATAATGGCGAGAAGGTAAACTACCTACGTCAGAAACTGGATGTGCATTACCAACCGGGGCACAACCACACTTCTCAAGGTGAAACTCGTGATGCTGACGGTAAATGGTTAGTATCGTTATGTAAGTTTTCTAAAGATCGATTCTTACCGGTTGGTCCACTGCGTCCAGAAAATGATCAGTTAATTGATATCTCAGGCGATGAGATGAAACTGGTACATGATGGTCCAACATTCGCCGAACCGCATGACTGTATGATTGTGCACCGTAGTAAGTTGAAGCCGAAAAAAGTATGGACTCGAGATGATCCTATTTTTGCTGAAACGGTCGCCATGGCAGAGAAAGACGGCGTTAACTTAATGGGTGAAAACAAAGTCATCCGTGAAGGTAACAAAGTTCGTGTTTATATGACATCTGTTGCTCCTACCTTTGGTATGAATGAGTTTAAAGTGAAGCTGGGTGATGTCGTCACCGTGGTCGTCACCAACTTGGACATGGTTGAAGATGTGACGCACGGTTTCTGTATGACCAACCATGGCGTACAGATGGAGATTGGTCCTCAAGCGACGGCCTCCATCACCTTCGTGGCCAACAAGCCTGGTGTACAGTGGTATTACTGTAACTGGTTCTGTCATGCGCTTCATATGGAGATGCGTGGACGTATGTTAGTCGAAGCGTAATGTTTCACTTTCATTGATTAGAGCCCCCCATCTTTATCATAAAGATGGGGGGATTCTATCTTTATCAAAAGAGTAATCTGATTGAACATATTCTCTAGACACTGTACTAACGTTTTTTCAGTCATTATTGGCTTGTTTCATGCGACGGCGTTTGCCGCGGTGATTGAAGTAACTAGCAGCGACGATCTGCAATTAAAACTGGATTTAGCAAAAAATGGTGACGTGGTACTGCTCGCTGATGGCCGCTATCAAGGTAATTTTATCGTGACTAACAGTATCGCTATTGAGGCTAAATTTGGCGAACAGGCAAAAGTGATTCTTGACGCGGGAGGAAAGGGGAACAACCTGACTTTGCTGGCATCAAATTCTACCATTAAACACCTGAAATTTATCAATTGGGGCGATGACCTCACTGAACAAAACTCCGCTATTTATGGTGAAAAAAATCTAACCAACTTAGTGATCAGTGATAATCAATTTGAAGGTGATGGGTTTGGTATTTGGATTCAAAAAACCAAACAGGTCATGATTACCAATAATGTCATAAAGGGCAATCCAAGCTTACGTTCAGCCGATCGTGGCAATGGCATTCAACTGTCGAATGTACAAAATGTGGAAGTGATTGGGAACGAGGTGAGCTATACCCGTGATGGTCTTTATATCATAGGCAGTCAGCAAAATGTCTTAAGAGGAAACACCATGCATCACCTTCGCTATGGGGTACATTACATGTATTCCCATAGTAATAAAGTCATTGATAATCTCGCTTACCAAACTCGAGCGGGTTACGCTTTAATGAGCTCAAAGCAACTAACCGTTGAAGGTAATGTGAGCAGAGACAGCGAAGATTACGGCATGTTGATGAACTTTATCACCTCATCAACGATCAGCAATAACATCATTAATAATGTCTGGACCAAGCCTGAAAATAAGGTGCTTGGTCGAGAGGGAAAAGGGTTGTTTGTTTATAACTCAGCCTACAATACCATCAGTTACAACCTCATCGATACCGCTGAAATTGGCATTCATTTAACAGCGGGCTCAGAGAATACTAAGGTGTATGGCAACAATTTTATTAACAATCCCGTACAGGTTAAATATGTCTCTAACCGAGAGCAAGAGTGGAGCCAAGATGGCGTTGGAAATTACTGGAGCAACTATTTGGGTTGGGATTTGAATAACGATGGCGCTGGAGATACCCCTTTTGAACCCAATGATGGTATTGATAAATTAGTGTGGGAGTACCCTGAAGCCAAAGTCCTACTCGATAGTCCATCTGTGTTAGTGCTGCGTTGGGTACAAAAGCAGTTTCCAATACTCAAACCTGCCGGGGTGAAAGACAGTTATCCGCAGATGTCTCCCGTTACCGCCCCTTCGCTTGCGAACAATTAAAGAGAGAAAAGAATGAGTGAATCAATTGTTACGCTACAACAGGTGAACAAAGAGTATCAGAACCTAGGTGCGTTAAAAAACATGAACCTTACCCTTGGTGCTGGTGAGGTGTTAGGCCTATTTGGTCACAATGGTGCGGGAAAAACCACCATGATGAAGCTGATTTTAGGTGTGATCAAAGCCTCTTCAGGTGTGGTGTCTGTATTTGGTGTTGATCCGCAAGACAAACAAGCGTGGCATAGCCGTCAAAAGGTCGGTTATCTGCCAGAGAATGTGAGCTTTTATGATCAGTTAACTGGCGTTGAAATATTAACCTTTTTTGCTCGTTTAAAATCGGTTGATCTTAAGCAGGTCAAAGTACTGCTTAGTCAGGTAGGGTTAAGTGATGCAATGAATCGGCAAGTAAAAACCTATTCGAAAGGGATGAGGCAGCGCCTTGGTTTAGCTCAAGCATTTTTAGGTGATCCTAAATTACTGTTACTCGATGAACCAACGGTTGGGCTCGATCCGAGTGCGACCCAAGAGTTTTATACCAGTGTCGATCAGCTGAAAAGCCAAGGGGCGAGTGTCATTCTCTGCTCTCATGTTCTCCCCGGTGTGGAGCAACATATAGATCGAGCGAAAATTCTTTCCAACGGAGAGTCTGTGGCCGAGGGCACGTTGGCAGAGTTAAGAAGCATGGCGCAACTGCCAGTCTCCATTCAAACATCCGGTATCAATGGTGCATTACAACAGAATCAAAAATTGGTTGGTTTCATGGTCAGCAGTGATCGACTTTTGGTTCCTGAAACAGAGAAGGTCAATATCATCCGTGAGTTAATGAATTACGACACCCTCAATGATCTGAGTATTGAACAGGCGAACTTAGAACAGATATATCAGTACTTTTTACAGGAGAAATCATCATGAATCCGATCTTCGCCGTCGCATTAAAAGAGTTTCAGGATGGTCTGCGTAATCGTTGGCTAGTCTCCATAACAGTGATTTTTGCTCTATTTTCCATTGGATTGAGTTATTACGGCTCTGCAGCTTCTGGTCAGATAGGCACCACATCACTGTCAACGATGATCGCAAGTCTGTCGAGTTTATCGGTATTTATTATTCCTTTAATTGCCCTACTGCTCTGTTACGACAGCTTTGTCGGTGAGCAAGAGTCAGGCACTTTGCTGCTGCTGTTGACCTATCCAATCAGTCACAATCAATTGATGTTGGGCAAGTTCATTGGACAAGGCGGTATTATCTCACTCGCGACACTGTTTGGTTTTGGCAGTGCAGCCTTACTGTTAGGGGTTAACGGCAGTTTTGCTGAAGTATTGCCGGCCTTTGGGTTGTTTATTCTGACCTCAGTACTTCTAGGTTTGAGCTTTGTGGCGCTGGCGTTTGTGATCAGTGTGTCGGTCTCTGAGAAATCAAAAGCGGCAGGCATCTCTTTGATCATCTGGTTATTTTTTGTCTTGGTTTTTGATCTAGTGTTGTTGGCGGTATTGGTTGGCATTGAAGAGGGGGTGACACAGCACGGCTTGGTTCAGCTCATGATGCTTAATCCTGCGGATCTTTTTCGTTTGATTAACCTCGCAGCATTAGATACAGGTGATGTGAATGGTGTATTAGCCGTAGCCATTAACAGTAACCAATCTCCTCTCAGTCTATTATTGATGATGCTTGGTTGGGTGGTTGCGCCCCTCGGGATCGCGATGGCTATTTTCAATCGTAAAAGTGTTTAACCCCATCTAACCGAGCATAAAAGTAGGATCTGTTGATGAGCCAATTATTAAGAAAAAAGTGCGTGAACCAAATTGTATTTATCTTGGTTTGCGCCAGTTTTATTGCGGGTTGTTCAGAACAAAACGATCAGCAACAAATGTTGAAACAAGCCGTTGCCATAGAGGCGGCTGATGAGTGTCACCTATGCGGAATGTTGATCGTCAACTTCCCTGGTCCTAAAGGTGAAATTGCGCAGAAAAACTCCGAACGTATAGAGAAGTTCTGTTCAACACGCGATCTATTCAGTTATGTTTTACAACCGGAAAACAGGCGACAGATAACGCAGATATTCGTCCATGACATGAGCAAAAGCCCATGGGGTTCACCCAATGACGAGCACTTTGTCGACGCCAAAACAGCGTGGTATGTGATCGGTTCTGATAAGAAAGGGGCGATGGGGGAAACATTAGCAAGCTTTAGTCAGAAGTCCGATGCTGAGGCATTCAGTGTTGAATTTGGTGGCAAGGTGATTGGATTTGACGAGATCACGCTAGAGACATTGTAGACTCCGTATAAAAAAATCGAGCAACTATGCTCGATTTTTTATGCGTTATTGAAAATAGCCGGTTCGGTTTAAAAGTCGATGCGATAAACCGATGTGGTTCCACTTACTTCGTTGCCCACTGCGATAAAGTGCTGCCCTTTACGTTGAAAGTAGTCGATGGATTCAGGTCCTAAATCCCCCGCTTTCGGATTATAAGTGGCATTGTCGCATTTTCCATCATCAACCTTAGTGCACACAGGCTGTTGGTAATTGCGATTATTCACATAAGTGATAAACAAACCATTAGATGGATCTGATATGTCATATACCATCACTCCACCTTGACGCTCTAACCCAATGAATGCGTAATGACGACCATTGATCAACGCCACTTCCAGCGCTTCGGGCTCGACACCTTTGTCGTCACTGCGGCTATCACTACTGTCATTGCTGTTATTACTGCTGTTGAAGTTATCTTGTTCTGTCATTTGAGCAATACGAGCAAACTGATCACCACTATCAAATACCTGCTCACCATTTTGATCCCAAATTGAGAATGAACGAGAACCAAACGCATGCACATTTTGTTCGGCAGTTAATGGTGTGTTGGATTTAATTACTTTCAAACGACCCAGTTGTTTTTTATCCTTTAGTTGCGCTGCTAAAGGGTGGTTTTTCTCTGTGTTTAGTTTCTTTCCTCGAGTCTCATCGCTATATACGACACAAAAATCTATCTTACTGTTGTAATTACTGCTGCCCTTATAGTCGTCGCCATCCCACTCATAACCAGCGGAATCACACTGAAGTTGAGTTGTTTCATAACCATACTCTCTGCCATCACCTTCATTGGCTGTCACGATAAAGGACTGACCGTTTACAGAATAGCTGGTAATGCTATCTGGCATATAAAGACCCGATAACATTGGGTATGAGTGGAAATTTCCTATCACTTTGTCTTTATTTGAAGCATCTAGCTGCGCCATTGACCACGACTTTTCACCTAAACCAAAAATGGCGTCAACGGAGGCGGACTCAACATCAATTGCGGCGAGGGCATTATTCTCTTGCAACGCCACATAGAGCTTCCCATTATCAGCAAAAGTGAGATATTCAGGCTCTAGATCTTGAGATACAGAGGCATTTGGTCCTGAGATGCGAACGGACTTTGGTAGCTCATCATGCCTTGATCCATCTTGATTAAAAGCCTCAAAACCAATTTGGTGTACGATGGCATTGAGTGGTCCGTTATGTAAATCAATCAAAGTCACACTGCCTTTTGGATCGATGGAATAGCGTGAATTGGGCTCTCCTTCATTCGCTGAGGCAATATAACGTCCATTTTTAGAGAAGCTCACCATGTCTGGCAGGGCTCCTGCAGTAAAAGTGGTGATAAGTTCGAGGTTGTCAGAGCGATACAGTGCAATTATGCCAGTTTGTTGTTTGACTTCATTCTCAATGGCCACGGCAACCAAGCCTTCATGGGTTGCTACACTGTTGGCAGCACCAATGGCAATGCCTGAATGAATAGCGGCGGATTGAAGGTCAATCTGACCGATAGGTGAAGGAACCGAATTGTCATCTAAGGTTATAATATCCACTTTCTTAGCTTGAGAATTAACCACATACAATTGATCACTGCATACATCATAACTGACAATTTCTGCTGATGAACTTTCAAAAGGAGCGTCGGCGATGGAGCGACCAACCAAGGTTAAGCCTGTCACTGTGGCGTTAGTTTCAGCTGCTTTAGATTCTGTGTTGCATTGGGCATTGAACGTAGGTGTTGTGGAATCAGACTGTGATGTACACGCGGTCATGAATAAGCTGGTGATGCTGATGGCAATAAATGATTTCGCTAACGGATGCATATATCCTCCTTAATAATTAACCCATTGAACCTAATTAAAAAACATGGCAGTAATGTTATGCTTTGATGAACTATTTATGGACAGACAATTTTTGGTGATGTTTTACAATCGGTAATGTGATTGGTTTGATGAGATCACACTGTAAGTGCTGTAATCCCTATTATTTTGCTACGTAGATTGATATGTTGGAACTCGCTCTAAAATAGTGAAGGGAAGGTAACGATGCAATCCATTTTTCATCTGGCATTTAATGTCACCGATCTGCAACAAGCACGAAATTTTTATGGTGAGCTACTCGGCTCTACAGAGGGAAGAAGTACTGATACGTGGGTAGATTTTGACTTCTATGGTCATCAACTGTCGCTACATCTTGGTAAGCCTTTAGAGAGTGCTTATACCGGCATCGTAGATGGTATAGCCGTTCCTATGCCACATTTTGGTCTGGTTTTGCCGTTCGACGTGTGGCAGAGCATTGCAGATAAGCTCACAGAAGCACAGATTGAATTTGTGCTTCCGCCAACATTGCGCTTTAAAGATAAACCAGGCGAACAATACACCATGTTTTTCTTTGACCCATTTGGAAATCCCATTGAGTTCAAAAGCTATCCAGACAGTAATGAGCTGTTTAATACTTAACTATTTAGAGACAATTTCGTTAGGTGAAGTGCAATATGGATTTAAGTAATATTAAAGCAGTGGTGTTTGATCTTGATAATACGTTAGTGACGTCCGGAATGGACTTCCAGATCTTGCGGGGGGTGATTGGCTGCCCATTAAGTGAGGATCTACTGACCTATTCTGATTCCTTACCCGATCAACACGATAGAGATCGTGCCCATCAGATCATCCTAGAGCATGAGATGAGTGATGCCATGAGATCAGAGCCGATGTCTGGCTGTTATGAATTGCTCGATTTTTTGCAGCGAGAAGATTTTTATACCGCGGTTGTAACTCGTAACTGTCGACAAGCGACGATGCTGAAATTGAACCACAATAACATCAAGTTTGAACAGGTGATAACCCGTGAAGATTTCCCCGCCAAACCCGCACCGGACTCTTTGATGGCACTGGCCAATCAATGGAGTTTACCAACTGACAGCGTGCTTTATGTGGGAGATTATCTGTATGACCTACAAGCAGCTGCTAATGCCAATATGCCGTCATGTTTAGTGACTCACGGCCACTCACCAGCATTTATGGAACAAGCTTCGCTGGTGGTGGATGAGTTGGACGAGTTACTCCTCTTGTTACGCCAGAGCAGCTCTCATTGATAGCACTATTTTCGTCAACAGCTGGGGATCTCTCCAAGCCAATATCGTAGCCAATTTGGGGTTAGGGATAAATAATACCAATAGAGTGGCAATGTTCATAAATGCAATCAATGAGATACTGTATACTGATTGATAATAGGTATGGAGTCAGTGTGTCGTAAAGTATGGATAATTTGAATACCAAAGATCAACATGTGCTTGTGGTTGAGGATGATAAACGTCTTAATCAGATGATGTGTGAGATGTTACGCAGTGAGTCATATCGAGTTAGCTCTGAACTTGATGGATTGTCAGCAATTAAAGCCATTACTGAAAGGGAACCAGATATCCTTTTATTGGACATGGGTTTACCAGGCTGTAATGGTTTAGAGGTATTACACCGTATAGAGAAACCATTCTCTGGTGTCATTATTATGATCACCGCTGAAAGTGATGAGCTTTTGGAAGTCTCAGCGCTTAACCTAGGTGTGCATGATTTTTTAACCAAACCACTGCGTCCTCATATCCTTTTAGCCAAGCTGCGATCGCTTTCTCGCCTGAAACAACAAAGCAGTCCGCAACAAAATCATCTGCTTTGTGTGCAAGATCTTCGAATTAATATCAACGATAGAGCGCTTTTCATTGGAGAACATACGGTCAATGTTACAACCGCAGAGTACGAAATTATCCATTTTTTGATGTCTCATCCCGGTGAGGTTCTGAGCCGAGAGATGATCATCAATGAGATCAGGAATATCGACTATGATGGTCTTGATCGCTCTATTGATATGCGTATTAGCTCATTGAGGAAAAAACTTAATGATAATACACCGCCTTATAAATACATTAAGACAATCAGAGCTAAAGGGTATTTGTTACCCGGTTAATCTTGATGAGAGGAACGTATGTTTAGTCATTTCTTTATTCGCGTTATTGCGATCATCATTGTTACTGCTGTGATGGCTTTAGTGTTGCTTGATGATCTGTATATTAAAGGGGTAAAAGCCGATCAGTTGACGGATTATCAACACATCGGGCAACTGATCATGAATGATGTCAATCAACGGAGTAATCCTCAACAACGCTTAGAGTACTGGCAGCATTTAACCAACCACCACCTTGAACAAAAAGCCTTATCTGAACTCCCTCTCTCTCCCGCACAACACGATGAGTTGATAAAACTGAATTACTTTGTTGATGTCAAAAGCAATTGGACAGCCGATAATATTACTCTCTACTTTACTAACCATAGCAGTGACACTGTTTTGGTGATGAACAAGAAAGCGGGCAGTCATAAAATCTGGGAGACATATCTGCAAATCTTGTTTGTGCTGATCTTTTTTATGCTAGCAGCCATTATATTTGTGTATGCCATTGGCCATAAAAGGCGAGTGAGAACCCTGACGGAGGTTTATCAAGCTTACGGTGACGGTGCGTTTGATGTACGAGCGGATGAGAATATTCCTCCACCTTATACCCCCTTTGCGAGAACATTCAATAGGATGGCGGGTCAGATCAAATCGCTGCTTCAAGAGCAAAAGAATTTAATAAATGGTGTGTCTCATGATCTAAGAACACCGATCGCCCGATTACGTTTTGCTCTGGATATGACCCGAAATTGTGACTCTGTTGAGCAGTTCAGAGAGAGGGTACAAGAGATGGATCTCGATCTCGATGAGTTGGATAATCTAGTGGAAGATTGGCTCTTTTATGCTCAGCTTAATGGCCGTTCATTACCAATAGACAAACAATCTTTTGATCTATCTAAAACCATACAAATTTGTGCGGATAAATTAACCCCTCTCTATCCAAATATTGACCTTTCCTATGAGGTGGCCCCAACGTTTATTTGTGGAGACAATAAGCTACTCACCCGTGCGATTGAAAATGTCGTAATGAATGCACTTAAGTTTGCAACAACCAAAGTGCATATTTCACTTTCAGCGTTAGATTCTCAACTTCACCTCGCCATTGAGGATGACGGGATAGGTATCGATGCAGAATCTAAATCGACGATTCTTCAGCCATTTGTTCGTTTAAATACCAGTCACAATGTGACTGGTAGCGGCCTAGGTTTAACCATCGTAAAAAGCATTATAGATAAGCATCAAGTCAAACTGATGATTAGTGACAGCTCATTGGGTGGAGCCTGCTTTACGTTTGTTTTTTAAAAGGAGTAAACGAAGCCTAAACCACTTGACCACGCATAATCATTTTCAACGATTGAGCTGTCTGCAATACCACTACCAAAACGGGTTAGATTTGCCATAGTAAAGAGTGTCCATGCTTCATTGAAATGATAGTCCAGTGATAGACCGACACCATAATTGAACGTTGCTTCGCCTTGATACGCTTTTCGATTAGCCTTGGACTCTTTAGCCTCAACGCCATAATAGTAATCGACGAGGTTGCCGTTTTGTCGATTAACAAACAGTGAAGGTGAGAGGTCGACATTCCCGTAGTCGAACGTGTACTCATAATTGAGTTGGATCTCATTGCCTTGATGCACATTACTGATATCGTGCATGATACTCATGGATAGGTGACCAAAGTAGTCGGTAAAATAGTTGAGTTGGATGCCAGCATCAATAGCATTATCTCTTTCGTTAATGCCTTTGAGTTGATCAGATAACGACTCATCGAATCCTTGTAATCTCGCTGAAGCAATGGCATCAATCCAAATATCCTCGGTGAGGAAGAAGTGATAGCTAGCTTCTAAAGGGTTGATGCTAAATTGTTCACTCTCATACTCGATAAAAGGGATAGGGTAGACTTTACCACTACTGCCCACATACTCTTGAGCCCCGATAAACGCCCCTGCGCCAACAGAGAAAACCCCCTCTGCTTGAAGTGGTGGAATAAATGCTAGCGTACCTAAAAGCGTTATCGTAGATGTTTGTTTGAACAGGTTATTCATTGTGGTTCCTTGTGTGTTATTCATACTAGTTCCTTGGTGTTATTAGTTATTCGGTTAAAAATGCGTTGATATCTCGACATATCAACAGCAATACTGGAATGAGAAAGAGCGTGATTAAGGTGGCAAACAGCAAGCCATATGCCATGGATGCGGCTGCTGGGATTAAATACTGCGCTTGTTCTGAGGTCTCATTGAGCAATGGATATAACCCAATAAAGGTGGTCACTGTGGTGAGAAAAATTGCTCTGAATCGGCTGGTGGTCGCATCAATAACAGCCTCAGTTGGTGTGCTAACTAGAGGCCGAATGTCGTTATAGCGGGTAACAATCAATAGGCTGTCATTTACGACTACTCCCGAAAGGGCTAATACGGCCAAAAAGGAGTAGATGCTAACGGCGATATCTAACCAAATATGAGCCAAGAGTGCCCCGACCATGCCAAAAGGGATGGCTGACATAATGATCAGAGGCTGGGCATAGCGCTTTAGTGGCAGAGCGAGCAAGACATAAATAATGATAAAGGCGATGATAAACGCATTACGCAACCCCTTTTTTGATTTTGAGGTCTCTTCCAGTTCGCCAGCTTTTACCAGAGTAAATTCTGGGTACTGGCTACGAATCCGGAGTTGGAAATGGGTGTGTAACTGCTGATATATCCACTCAGGAGAGGTGATATTTTTATCTATGTCTATTTCCAAATGGCGGCTTAATTTTCCGTCGTATCGAGTAAAACTGTTATTGACCAATTCTAAGGTGACATCCGCAATAGCAGTCAATGGAAAGCTCTCAAGTCGGCCATTGAAAATCACCATATTGTCAAAGTCGCTTCTGGAGTCTCTCTTCGGTCTGGGTAAGGTTAAAGTCACTTTGACCCTATGCTCGCCTCGATTAAAACGGTCGACTTCAATTCCGCCATAAGCCGCAGATAGCTGATTAGCTAACATTTGCGGTGTAATTCCATATAAATGAGCATGGGGTTTCAGTTTGAAAGAGAACTGAGGAGTCGTGCTATTCTCACTGTCTTTAATATTTCGGACGCCTGCTCGCTCTTTGAGCCACACTTTAGACTGAGCGACAATGTCATTGAGGGCATCGGCATCCGGGTGTTGTAAAATGACATGAGTGCCTGAGGACGTTCCCTCTTCCGTTATTTCGGCTTCGACACTGACGATACCTGCCAGATGAGAGAGTGGGGTGCGCCACTGTTTAGCAATCTCTTCTATGTCCACACCTTGTCGGTGATCTTTTTTAACCAGTTCTGCAAAAACGAGGATGTATCCTTGTTCATACTGAATCGATAGGGCTTTTTCAATCAGATCATTTTGATTAGTAATGGCAGGGCGAAATTTTTGATTGATATCGACTTTGAGTTGTTCAACACGAGACATCGCTTGTTGTACTAAAACGAGGGGCGCATTATCTTCAAGTTGGACCGTTAAGACGATAAAGTTACCAGGAACATCAGGGAAAAAAGTACTGCGAATTTTACCTTGGTATAGAGCACCTAACACCGCAAAACTGAGTGAAAGAAAACAGATGAACCAGGCATAGCGGTAGCGAATGACAAACTTCAATGTAGGCTGATATAGATGGATGGCAAACCACTGTAAGAGTTTTTTCGGCGAGTGGCGTAACCTTGATAGGTAGTATCGGCACTGGTGTAAACGTGTTGGTTTATGCTCACCGTTATTGTCTGAATGGAGGCGGATCGGGTTATGCGTTTTTAAGTGGCGCAGATGAGCAGGTAATATAAATTTGGACTCGATCAGAGAGAACAGTAACGCGGCTATCACCACCCAGGCAAATGACGCAAATAAGCGGCCAGTTTCTGAAGGGAATTGTGTCATTGGCACTAACGCCGCGACGGTAGTTAACACGCCAAAAATAGTGGGTATTGCGACATTGTGTACGCCATTAATGGTCGCTTGTAGCGGATCGCCCCCTTCCTCTTTGTTGGCGTAGATACTTTCTCCCACGACAACGGCATCATCAACCAGAATACCTAGTACCAGGATAAAACCGAAAGTGGTAATTTCGTTTATTGTATAGTCAAAGCCCAGCGGACTTAAGACGATGAAAGTGCCAGCAATAGCCACAGGTAGCCCCATCGCGACCCAAAATGCCAAGCGAACTTGTAAAAATAGCCCTAGCAGTAGAATCACCAAAACAAAGCCTTGGAACGCACTGTTTTGTAATAAATTCAGTCGATCTTGTACATAGGTGCTGGCGTCAAACCAAGTGATAAGCTGTAGGTTATCCGGCAGAGTTTGTCTTAGCTGTGCCACCACTTTTTTTGTCTGTTTCGCTATCTCCAATACATCGCTTTCAGCGGACATTTTGATCTCGAAACCGATGGTGGCTTGGCCGTTGAAGTGCATTGTTGAGTCATGTTCAACAAAATCATCATGGATGCTTGCGATGTCAGAGAGGTAGATCGCACCTCCACTCTCAGGAGCTTTTACCACCAGTTGTTCAAAGTCGCGCTGCTGCCTTGCGTGTTGCTCTGAATAGATCAAGAATTGGCCATTATCTGTTTTCAAAAGACCACTTTTGCTTCTTACCGATTGCTGTCGAATAGCATCTGCAATGTCGGAAAATGTCAGCTGATACTGCTTCATTTTATCCGGTTCAATATTGATGTAGATATGATAGTTAGAGGCCGAGTGCGTCTCGATTTTATGAATAGCAGGATTGGCTAATAACGACTGTTTGATTCGTTGACCCACATCCAACAGCGTCTCGTCATCAGTATCGCCATACAGTTGAACCATTAGTGCCGAATAACTTTCTTCAACTCGCTGCACTTGCGGTTTTTCCGCATTCATTGGCCAATCGTAAATATTGTCTACACGGTTTTTTATATCATTGACTAACCGATCGATGTTGTAGTCGAGCTTCTTGCTAATAGTCACACTGAGTTGATCTTGTGAAGAGGTCAGTTCGATATGCTCGATGCCCGCGACCCCTTCCAATGCCTGTTCAATTTTTTGCCCAACTTCGTTATCGACCTGCTTGGCCGTTCTGCCATCATAAGAGACAGAAATGGTTACCGTACTGACGGGGAGTTTTGGAATGATCTCTTTGCGCATGGTGTTTGCAGAGAGGTATCCCCCAATCAGTAATATCACCATGAGTAAATTGGCGGCGACAGCGTGCCGAGTAAACCATGCAATCATGTGGAAAACCTTCTATTGTTGAGTGTGGACCAATGGTTTAATCGGCATTCCTGATACTAATGATTGGAATGGATATAAGACCGCTCGTGAGGCCAAGCTCTCCGATGAAGAGAAATAGACGCTTTCGTCGATCAAGAGATAGTTATTAAGCTTGGAACGCGTAAGTCTGTCCTGGTCATTTATCCACCAAATCTCCCCTTTCAGTGTCAATGCACTGGCAGGTAGGGCCACTGTTTTCTCCCACCCTTTAATGGGAAGCTGGGCGTAGAGATTCTGGCCATAAATCGGTAGATTCTCTTGCTTGTCGTTCACCTTTAGGAAAAGACGTCGTTGCATATTGCTTGAGTGTTGGCTTACCCCTACTAAAGTTGCTCGCCACTGTGTTGAGTGTTCAAGGTCTGTGATGGCCACCTCACTGTTGATCTTTAGTGATTTGATGCGGGTGAGATCTTGATTACTGATGGGGACGACAACGGTTTTTTCTTTGGATGGCAGTAAACTAGCAATACTGGTTCCAGCTTCAATGTATTCACCTAAATTGGCTTTGATCTCTACCACTTCACCATCAACGGGTAGACGGATTTTTGTATTTATAAGATTTTTCTTGGCATTAGTGAGCATTACCTTGCTTAGCGCTACATTGGATTGCGCGAGCTTTACAATCAGCCCTTTATTCGGGTGTCTAATCATCGCTTTTTTTAGTTCTACTTCTGCATTTAATAGGCCTGTTTGAGCTTCAGAAACTGCTAATTGGTAGGGAAGTGGATCAATGGCGATTAACCACTCCCCTTTATTTAGTAGCTGTCCCCGTTGAAACGTTTTTGAAATGGCAATTATTTGGCCCGACACCTGAGTGGTGATCTCGTTCTGTTTAATAGGTTCAACAGTGCCTAACCGCTCAATACGAGGTAGGGAGTCAACAGCTTCGAGCGCAACGACCGGTGTTTCAAGCAGAGGGCTTCGAACTGGTGTTGACTCTGACCGAGTAGATGGTGCTTCTAAGGTATCTAGCACCACAACCAGTAAAAACAGGCTAAATAAAAATGCCACAAATTGTCTAAATCTGAGAGAGGTGAAGAATCTATACATCGTCTTAACCTATTGTAAGTTTAGAAAAACTTGAGCATGCTGACTGTTAAATGAGAATTTACTGTCATCAAAGCTGGGGTACTCATTAGTCTCTAAATTGACATTAGTAAGGCCAAGTCGCTCAGTGGGTATACCAAAATAGTTCATGTTCAGATCGCCGTCCGAGTTCTTATCGTGGAACACAAAGATGGCGTAATCACCGTGGGGAACATCAGAGAAAACACAAATTGCACTCTGCGTGTCCGCCGGTTGGCTGCACTCTCTATATGGAGGATTTTGTTCATCATACTGCTGTTGATTACTAAGCAGTTGTAGCTCGATGCTGCCACTGTTTTCAATAATGCCATTGATGTGCACGGTTAATAATCCTGCTGATGAATGAGGATCCGCAGCAGTAGGTAATGTGGTGATCAGTAGGCACGTTGCCAACCATTTTATTGAATTATGCATGTCATTATCCTTAATAGTGATTAAGGAGTTAGCATATTGGTTGTAACTGCTGAAGACAGTAATGGTATGTCAGGAGGGGCTTACAATCGCTTACAAAAGATCAATCACTGAGAGAGGGCCTCTCAGTGGTGAGGTAAAATGGAGTCGTTATTCGATTAAGCTTTTATCGATTTTAATCACTACTTTTTTAACAGGAGCTGGCTGATTAACCGCAATGAGTGGGCGGTGAGGCTGCTTAGTATGGAAAATAATGAAATCGCCTTCGCCCAATACTTCAAATTTCTCATCGACAAGATCTTCGCTAAAAGCGACGTCGTTTTCTGCCAATTGATCTTCTTCGATGGAGAGGAAGGTTTGTTCGCAATAACCAAACTTCTCTTCACCTTTCAATACGATTTGTACATCAATGTATCTCTGATGGATTTCAGAACGTCTCTCTTCTAATGCTTGAGTATGCTCATCAACCACAAAGAAAAAAGCCTTATCGTCAATCAGTGGGTAGGTACCATGCTGGCTATTGTTATCCAGTAACTCTTTAACCTGCTTAATACACTCAATGATTTTGGCATGCACACCAGTAAATTGTTCTAGTTGATTTAAATTACCTTTAAACACAGAAACCTCGACGATAGAGATGATAGTTACCCTGATATTACTATGGATTAATTATTAATTGTATGACGGTAAACATCATTTTATGAAATCGCTTAGATTAATACTCGAAATAACCGCACTCGTTCAGTGTATTTTATCGCCAAAATGATTTTTTGTAGCGTTTATTTGATTTGGGTTCTGTTAATAGCCATATATTGTGCGTAATATGCGCGCTCTTCTTTTATTTCTCAATTAGGTCCGTTTGATGTTTACCCCTGAGTTATTAATCAGCTATGTTACTGCAGTGTCCATTTTAGTGATCATGCCTGGCGTAGATAGCCTGTTAACCGTTACGATGACCAAAAGTATCAACTGGCGAGCGGGAGTGTTGGTCGCTATTGGTAATGGCATTTCAGGTGTAACGTTAACGGTCATTAGTGCACTGCTTATTGCCGGGTTTTTGAGCCTAAATGAAACGGTAAACATGTTGATTCAAACCTTAAGCTCACTCTACCTATTGAGAATGGGTTGGCAGATTTTTCTCACTGAACCGAGTGTGGAAGAGGGAGAGTGCAAGATACAGAACTCTAAAATCATCACTACGGCGTTGGTTTCGAATCTATCCAATCCAAAAGCCATTACCTTCTTTTTACTGTTGATACCACAGTTTGTTACGGCCACGACCTCAATCGACAAATTGCAGCAGTCGCTCACTCTTGGGTTGATATTAAATGCCATTGGCTTTATCTACTTAACCTCATTAGCACTGTTGGCCAGCAAGCTAAAAATGTCCTTCATGAAAGGGCGACATACTAATCATGTTATCGGCATTTTATTTGTCTTAATTTCACTCTATATGATGTTTTTACGTTTTAGCTAACGCATACATCAGGTGTCTGTCCCTTTACTGCTCTCAGTAGTTAATGAGTTGAAATTATGATTAAATTTTCCGCTGTTTTACCTGTATCGATTCTGTTTATCTTTAGCACGCTTTCACACGCTTCGTTGCCAATTAAGAAGTCGTCCAGTGGTATTTGCCACGATGAATCCTCTGGCTCTTATGAACGAACCCAAAAATACACCGCGTTTGATTCAATTCCCCACTGTGTAGAGTCCGGTGGGCGCTTGCCTAAAAACATGAAAGCGTCGAGTAGCCAATCAGCGAATAAATACAGTCGCTCTCAGTTTGGTTCAGGCTGGTCTGATAGTGATAAAGATTGCCAAAATTCACGTATGGAAGCGTTGATTTCGCAATCATTGGCGCCAGTACACTTTAAAACAGGTAAAGAGTGCATGGTGAAATCGGGACGCTGGAACTCTCCCTATTCAGGAAAAACGATCTATAAAGCCTCAGATATCGATATTGACCATGTCGTGCCATTAAAATGGGCTTGGGACCATGGTGCTAATCAGTGGCCAAAAGAGAAGAGGGTACAAATAGCTAATGATCCAGCAAACCTACTCAGTGTCGAAGCCTCGCTAAACCGCCAGAAAGGTGCAAAAGGGTTGGATGAGTGGTTACCGCCGAAAAATCAGTGCCAATATATTGCTCGTTTCGAGCGCATTAGGATAACGTATGGGTTGGACGTCAGTGCCTCGAAAGAGAAAGCATTTAATAAGATGAAGGATAGGTATTGTGGGTGAGGGGGCTACATTCAATAAGGTTCTTTTAATCTGGCTTTTTCCACTCTTGCAGGGTCACACCCAAACGGTCTACCCAAAAATTGATGGCATCTTTTGCATCATCAAGTGAATCAATCATAGTGGCAAAATCTTTGTTCCCGCCTTCATTATCAATGGCTGCAAATATCGGCTGATTCGTTGCAGCATCACTCGCCAATAGTCCGATAGCCGCACTACCAACATTGGTATGTGCTAGCCATTAACTCTTCAATCTTAACGCCTACTTGTTCTAAGTTGATGAGTACTTCATTATGGTCGATTGGTGTCATTACTGGCGCCTCCTTGACGGCGGCATAAAATAGGGAATTAAAGCACTTATGAATTATCAGACCTTTCAGCCACACCCAGATCTAGAGTCGTTAATCAGTTGCTACTGGACATTGGAAGTCCCTAAAACGGATGACCATCAAAGACAACGAATCATTCCAGATGGCACCATCGAAATGGCATTCATTCTTGGAGACGATATAAAAAGACATACCTCTGAAGATAGCTTCATTATGCAGCCCAGAGCCATGGTGCTGGGTCATACTATCGATCCTTTTTATATTGAGCCGACGGGGTACGTCGACACATTTTCCATCCGTTTTTACCCTTATGGTTTTGCTAATTTTGTAACTGTACCTATCAAGGCATTGGCGAATACCGAGACGCCCTTAGCTCAGTTGTTCGAGGAAAAAACGGCTAAAAAACTGGAACAAGAGATCATTCACGCAGCAGATACGAAACAAAGAATAAAGATAATCGAGTCATTTCTTCTGAATAAGCTCAATGAACAGACAACGGTTGATAATATTGTCAAAGCAACAATAGATACTCTACTCGCAACAAAGGGAAGTTCGTCGATTAGCAAAATCCTTAAAGAAGACTTATCCCAAAGAAGGCAACTTGAGAGGATGTTCGTAAAACAAATTGGCGTCAGTCCGAAACAATTAGGCAAATTGATTCGGCTTCAAAATGCCTTAAAAGCGATGCTTAACGAAGAGGAAAGCCTTACCCAGATCGCTTATCAAAATGACTACTACGATCAATCGCACTTTATCAAAGATTTCAAAGAATTTACCGGAGTCAGCCCAAAAGAGTTTCTAGGGAATGAAAACATGACTCTCTCTTCTATTTTCTATAAGTGAATTTACTCTGTCGCATTTTTACAATTCCTTTTTCCATTGACCACATATCCTTGCCTTAGCATTTCAATCAGTAGATGTGAGAGTAAAGTAAAAGTGCTATTCAGCTATGAATCAAAGTGGAGAAGGTATGAACAGTTATATTTCAATTTTTGAAATTCCAGCATTAGATATTTCAAGAGCAATCGAATTCTACCAGGCAATTCTGGGTATCAATATAGAACAAATGGAAATGCCGGGTATGGAAATGGGCATTTTTCCTTATGAAGGTCAGGCAGTTACTGGCGTTATTTTAAAAGAAGAAGGTTTCCAGCCTTCATCAAGTGGCGTCACTATATACCTAAACGGGGGAGAAAACCTTCAGGTCATTCTTGATGAAGTTGTGAATAATCGCGGTGAAATCATTATCCCTAAAACAGCTCATGTTGACGAAAGTGGATTTTTTGCCATTTTCCTTGATTCAGAAGGGAACAGAATGGGGTTACATTCCCCAAATTGATAAGGCGGAACACTGCTGGTGACTGATCATGTTGATGGGATGTTCATAGTTTCCTAAAGATGAAACACAAGTAGAAAAATGGATTCGAAAAGCGGCTGAGCAAGGTCATGTAAAAGCTCAAAAGATATTAGACAAAAATGCTAATGAGTAGGCGAAAGGTGTTTACTGGAATCTAAACACCCTAACTTTTACAATACCTGCAGAATTCATGAGCAGCTTAACTAGAAAATCGGACGACAAGCTGTGCGTCTGTTTGTATGTCCCAGTAAAAGCTGCACCGATCGAATAATTTAGTTTTTAGCTTGAAGTAACAAACAGAGCAGTATCAATACAATTCCAGCCCACCCAATCGAAGGGATAGACTCTCCCACAATCACAACTGCCAGTACGGCAGCAATAACTGGCTCAAATAAAGTGAGTAAGTTAGCACTACTTGCTGTAACAGACCTTAATCCAAATCCATAAGCTATATAGCCTACCCCCATAGGGATCAATGCCATATAGCCAATAACCATTACATTCGACGAAGAAGCAAACAGGTTATCTCCTGTAATAAAAAGTGTTGGGAGAAGCAAAATAGCACCAAGACCAAAAGTGCTGCCCATTGCGGCTTGTGATTGAACACCTCGGTCAATCATAGCCTTCACTCCCCATGAGTATGTCGCATAAGTCATACCTGCAACAAAACCAAGTAAGATACCCCAAAATCTCATATCTTGATCAATTCTGTTGATTGAGGAAGACTCAGAAGTTACCAACAACATTATTCCTGTCACGCCTACTACAAAACTAAGCAACCACTGTTTAGTTATTTTTGTGTTTTTGCTAAATAGACACTCTAACAAAACTGAAAAGAAAGGAGCGGTAGAGATAGATATAACAGTGCCTATTGCCACTCCCACCAATCTCATAGATGAATAAAAAGCTAATGGATAGGCAACTAAGGCGATAACACTGACTATTAACTCCTTCTTATGAGACATGATTTTTCCAAAATCTTTCCTGACTGACTTAAATGATAAACATGCCTGAAAAATCCCTCCGACCCCCATTGAGAACGCACCAATTGCCAAAGAACTAATATTGGGCGAAAAACTGGCTACCGTACCCGTTGTCCCCCATAAGGTAGCGGCCAAAAGTATTGATATGATACCCAATTGATAACTGGTGAAGCGATATAGCAACATAGTATTTTCTACCTAGTTTAATAGCTTTTATTAAGTAGAAAGCATAAAGGAAAATAAAGGATATTTTTGTGCTAAAAAGACGGAATAGTTGCTTGATTAGACTATTTTAATTAAGTTCGAGAAAACTCTCTTGGTGAAACTCCGAAGTGTTTTGAAAATCTTCGACTAAAAGCTGAAAGATCACTATAACCAACTCGTTCAGCAATCTGTTGAATAGGGAGGTCCGTATGAGTCAGTAATGCTTTGGCCTTCTCCATGCGCTGAAAAGTGATGTATTTATGAACGCTCATTCTTAAATTGTCTTTAAATAGTTTTTTAAACTGTGTAGGACTCAAGAAGGCGGCATTAGCTAAAACAGTGATTGTTAATGATTGCTCTAGTTGTTCTGCGATCAATGATTGTACGCCTCGGATACGTGAGTCAACGGTTCGAGACAACTCCTGTTGTTCCAGTAGCAAGAAGAAGGTCTCTACGATCGAGGTTTCTAACTTACGATTTACCTGAAATTCGAGCTGATTCTCCACAAATTGAATAAAGCTAAGTAAAGGTGGTGTCATGGAGAAAACCACAATATTGTCGTCAAGCAAGTGAAAAGGTAACTCTTCCATATCTGAGACGATAAAACGTGAAGCTTCATCCGCATTAAACCCGTGGGCAACTCCTTGAGGAATAACTATACAATCTCCAGCCGCCACTTTACCGACAAACCCGTCCATATCTATATAAATGTTACCTTGAGTGGGTAACACCAGTTGATGATAGTTCCCATGAACATGACGGTTCATGCGTTTGGTATATGTGCGGATACTTAAACTAGCTTTCATAAATCCAACAAGTGACCATAGAGAATAGTATTATAGCGGTTAAAGCTTAGCTATAAAAATCAAATGTGAAGAGGTTGCTTTAATCCATTTAAATCGAATTAAAGGATTAAAAATTTAAGGAAAGCTAGCTCACATATCCTGTCAGTCAACTACACCGTTAACACCGAAAGGAGCATTTTCCTGTTATGCCGCCAAGTAAGAAAGGTTCTGGACATATTCGGACACTACAATTATTAACAATATAAGGAATAATATCAATAAAGGTCTACCTCTAGTTAGATTTTAATCACTGATAATTGGTGTGGCATTTCTGGTTTTATTGTATCTACGGAGGTAATTCATAGCAGTGTTACACATAATATTTTAAAATTTATAAAAATTAATACAAATATTATCGCAMATCAACTTATAAAGCCAAAAATGCGCAATACTGGTTCTAAGAGATTTGGATCTATATGTTGTTGGTGACTTTATGGATGTATATACCTTAGCTGTTTATAGTACCTTATTAACAATCACAGTCGCTAGTGCTATGTTACTAACCCATAAACATATGTTCGCAGGGACAGCTTTAGGCCTTAATCATATTGGTTATGCTGCTCTGTTGTTAGGAATTAGCATTGCGCCGCTTTCATTGGGCTTTACCCAATCTTCAATATATATAGTCTTTTTTTCCAATTGCATATATACCGTTGCTTTTTGTTTTCTGCTCACAGGTATAACAATATTACGAGAAGCAAATAAATATCTTCTAGTGATATCAGTTGTTGTTACTGTCTTTACCATTGGTTTCTTTTTCTATAACACAATTATTGCTCCTTCCGTTACCTCTAGAATTGAGACGCGAAGTGTTTTAGTTGTAACTGTGTGTGTCTTAGCCATCTATGCAAACTGTTCAGGGACGAAGCTAGACAATAAAAAAGCAAGGTTTCTACTAAATCTGACATTATTCATAAACGCTTTATATATGGTGATTAGAACTTTATCTACTCTTATAGAAGGAACTATAATTGACTATCATCTGACATCAGATATTCATAAATTGTCTTTCGTTGTCACAACAATTACGGTTGTTAGCCTAGTATTTTCAGTATTCTGGATGTTAACCGATCGGCTATTGAAACAAACTTATCGTTCATCTATCACTGATGAACTAACAGGCCTTTATAATCGAAGAGGCCTAAAAGAACTCGTACCTCAGTTTATTCAAACAAGACGAGAAAACAACACATCTATACTTTTAGTCGACTTAGATCATTTCAAAACAATTAATGATACCTATGGTCATGACTATGGCGATAAAGTTATTAAACATTTTAGTCGCGTTCTTAAAGAAACATGTCGCATAAATGATCTCTGTTTTCGCTACGGTGGAGACGAATTTCTTGTCATTTTGCCGAGAACTAAGAAAGAACAAGCAATTCATATAGCGAACAGAGTCATGACCCACGCAAAGGATAGCTCTAGTGAAGAGCTATCCTTTTGTAGATATACAGCTAGTATCGGATTTACTCAAATCCAAATTAATGATGATTGGAGTTCATTAATTAACAGAGCAGATAGTGCTTTATATAAGGCTAAATCTAAAGGGCGTGATTGCATTGCGCAACGATGACTGTAGTGGCTTAATCATTTTGGCCACTATATTAGATTTCGATTGATAACAACTCGTAAGGAAAAACTTGGGTTAAAACTAGATAATAAATTCTTGCGTAACAGGTCTTGGGGCAGAACCGAGTTGAACGCTTCGGCCTGAATTTACCCTTAGGATAACTTTTGGTATCTCAAAACGTAATCATTCACCGATTTCTGCGGTGGCTGAGATGCGCGGAACTGGACATAACCTTCCACTCTCCATCAACACTATTAGATTTGTTTTATGCAGGATTTATCAGAGAGTATTCAATATTTCACTTATTCTAGTGATCAATTGAATTAGCGCCTTGCTCTTTCCATATCCAACAATGTTCTTTTGCGCTCTAGTCCCCAGCGATAACCTCCTAAAGAACCGTCACTACGCAATACTCGGTGGCAGGGGATAAGAATTCCAACTGGATTTTTGCCACAAGCGGTTCCTACAGCGCGAACCGCCTTCGGGCTATCAATATGCTCTGCAACCTCACCATAGCTCATCACATCCCCTTCTTTGATGCTTAGCAGAAATTGCCACACTTTGATTTGGAATGCCGTTCCTCTGATATCAATAGGCACATTGGGTCTGGGAGCGCCCTGACTAATATGCTGATCTAAAGCCAACATCCAGCTATCCAGCTCAGATGTATCTTGTGCCGCAGAAAGTACAAGCTGAGCCTCTGGAAACTCATCAGATAATAGGGTTAGTAAAAAATCTTTGTCATCACCAAACTGTACCGAGCATACTCCCTTATCTGTCGCAGCCATTATCATGTACCCAAGCGCCGTCTCTCGACACGCATAATGGATAGTTTCACCTTTACCGCCAGCTCTGTATGCTTTTGGCGTCATGCCTATATTTCTGGTCGCTTCACCATATACTCGACTTATTGAGCCATAACCTGACGAATAAATCGCATCAGTTACACCCTTTCCCTCTTTTAACGAACGCTTAAACTTTCGCATTCGCGCTGCATCCTGATAATGTTTGGGTGACACACCAAACATGTCTTTAAATTTGCGTTGTAACCGGGAAGGTGAAAGCCCTGAAATATTGCCTAACTGGGTTAGCGTCAGTTTGTCTTCGGCATGAGTTTCTATATAGCGAGCCACATCGATTAGCTGATGTGTACGCTCATCCTGTCCTGCTGGATTGCAACGCTTACAGGGACGAAACCCTGCTTGAATTGCGGATTCAATATCAAAAAAGAATCTCAAGTTTTCTGGGTTTGCCGCTTTGGTTGAACAGGAAGGCGAACAGAATACGCCAGTGGTGATGACGCCATAGTAAAACTGTCCATCAAAAGACCCATCTCTCTGCGATATCACATTTTTCATTTCATTTTCAGATAACTTTGACATAGCTACGCTCACTGTTTAGCAGGATTCATCAATATCTCATCACAGAAAGCTTGATGATACCATCCGATTCTTGCGGGTTAATTCACGGCTGTTTATTAACCCTTCAATTTGAATGTAGCGCAATTTTCGGATGTTTTAAGGTTGTCGTCATAGCTAATATGAACTTAAAGACGAATAACACGGATTATAACGACCATGACATCTAGCATTAATCACTCTATGAACTCAAAAGTATGGGCTATGCTCATTTTGCTATCCATCTTATGGGGTGGATCTTTCTTCTTTGTAGGCGTAGTGATCAATGACCTTCCTCCATTAACCATAGTGACACTTAGAGTTGGTATTGCAGCGTTTACTCTATGGGGAATAGCCATGATACTTGGGTTACGCCCGCCAAAAAGTCTAAAAATCTGGAAGGAATTCTTAGGGATGGGATTGCTAAACAACGTGATCCCTTTTGCTCTGATTGTATGGGGACAAACTCAGATTGCATCAAGTCTGGCCTCTATTCTGAACGCTGCAACGCCGATATTTACCGTAGTTGTGGCAAGTGTTTTTCTGCCTGATGAACGACCGACTCCGTTAAAACTGTTCGGTGTTGCTATCGGTTTCGTCGGTGTAGTCGTAATGATTGGGGTACCAGCTTTAGGTGGCGAAGGCAGCTTGTTAGCACAGCTTGCTATTGTTGCCGCTACAGTATCTTATGCATTTGCAGGCGTATACGGACGCAGATTCAAATCACTAGGCATTAATTCTGTTGTTACCGCAGCAGGACAGGTCACCACCTCAACACTTATATTGCTTCCTATCACGCTATTTGTAGATGGTGCTGTCGATACGAACAAAACAAACATGAGCACATGGATAGCGATTGTAGGGCTTGCCGTTGCTTCCACGGCGATAGCTTATGTTCTCTATTTCAAAATCCTTGAATTGGCAGGCGCGACAAACGTGTTGCTGGTAACACTGCTTGTACCAGCCTCTGCGACTCTGCTTGGCTCATTATTCCTGAACGAATCGCTGGAAGTTATTCATATCTTGGGAATGGCGTTAATAGTCTCCGGGTTATCCGCTATTGATGGGCGCCTGTGGCACCGACTGAAATCAGCCTTTGCTTAACTAATGACACGTTACAAAGAGGATAATTATGAAAAACAAGACATTATACCTAGGAATGCAACACCTTATTCAAGTAGACCCAGATATGAAAGAAGCTTTTATTGAACTGGGTATGCCAGAAGCTCGGATGCGTTCTAGTGGTTTTGAGGCTTTCTTATTTACGATTATCAGTCAGCAGCTATCTACAAAAGTAGCGACGGTAATTATGGAACGTGTCCTTTGCTTAATGGAAGGAGCTACCCCCGAGCAATTCATGAAGATTTCAGGTCAAAGCCTGCGTGAAGCTGGCTTATCTTTTAGAAAGATTGAGTATACCCAAGGCTTAGCTAGAGCTGCTCTCGATGGTACCTTTGATATTGATGTTCTGAAAAGGCTCGGAGATGAAGAGGCCATAAAAGCAATCACTAATCTCAGAGGACTTGGTCGCTGGAGTGCTGAAATATACCTTATTTTTTCATTAGGACGGATGGATGTATTTCCTTCTGATGACTTGGGGTTACTAGTCGGATTACAGCTATTGAAAGGGCTTAATAGCAGGCCAACACCAAAGCAAGCGTGTGAAATGGTTGAGCATTGGGCTCCTTCGAGAAGCATCGGAGCAATATTTTTATGGCATTATTATCACCATTGTATCTCTATTCAGGAGTAAATCATGACATTACCAATTTACATAAATATGCACGTTATAAATCTAAGGTGAAAGCGCGATTTTGCTAACTTTTGGGAGATTCCGAGCGCGGCCCCTTAACCGTCAGCCATGAGAAAAACTACTGTGATTTCAGTGGCATGATCCGCCACTGAGTAATTGCGTCAACTCACAATGGGGCAGAAGTAAGATAGAAAAATAACCCCTAGCTCGTTATTGGACAAGAGCGCTGGTACGATAATCAACGCGCTAGATAGGTTAATACGTATCTGTTTTACGCAAGCTTTTTCGCCAATAGGGTCGCAAACTGTAGTTTTGCACCATTGTGCATCGTACCAACATTCTCATTGTACTTAATGAGTTCCCAATCGTTATAAGCATCACGCAATTGTCCAGCTTGTAGCGTAAAGGGGAAGGGAGCTGGGCATGGGTGCTCTTCTGTGTTCATAGCACAAACAATCAAGTTATAACCACCGGGCAGAGTACATTCCTGCATATCGGCAATGATCTCATCTACACGAGCAGGGTTGGTAAACATTAAGGTGACAGTGCAGGAGATAAAGCCATAATTTTTACCAAGGTTAGCACTGTTAATATCGTACACATGAGGCTTAATGTTCTTGATGGCCTCTTCATTAACAATGCTTTGTAGCGTATCAATTGCACTGGGGTTATTATCGATGGCGGTAACGTTAAATCCTAGCTGACTGAGATATACGGCATTGCGTCCATTCGAGCATCCCATATCTAACGTTTCGCACGGTTCAATGATTTTACACGCTTCTACCACTTCACTGTGCGCCGGGTTTAAGCCGTAACGGCTATTTAGATCAACGTTCATGGTAACCACTTAATTCTTTGAAATGAGGCGATTATCTTACTATTAATTGATTTTACTTAATCAATTAATAAAGACAGAGTTCACATTTTGAACCAATAAGCGTTACCCCTTCCTCAAGAATGCTAGTCAAGCTATTCGCCATCGATAACTCGATCTTAATCAATCCAATAAAAGTGTCGAGAGTATTAGACGCCCATGTGGTCGTTAACATACTGTCATGTCTATTGGATTTCCTGAATACTGCAATCATAAAGAGGATATATTTTTGTGAATTCAAGTAATGGTAACAAGGTAAGTTTCATTGCCTCTTTGGCGATGTGTCGCTGTTCATGATCTCCTCTATTATATTTAGCCATGTGCAGTAAAGAGCGATGCGGAATGAGCAGACATTGCTTTGCCAATTCAATTTTCCCCTCCTGAAGGTAAACACCTGAGAGTGCCTGGTAGCCCGTTATCCAGTCTCTTAATGAATCAACACATTTGGGGTTTCTGTTTAATTCTTCTTCTAAAGTGTAGATAACGTCTTTACACATTTGTACTGGGTCTGCTGAGTAATCTGGCTGTAATGATGTTAATCCAATTGATGTAATCGTGTGAATATTATTCATAGAATCCTCCTGTAATAAGATTCATTATCATTAGCAAGAGGGTGTGTTGTAAAGAGATACCTTGGTAAAACGTGGAATAACTGCCTAAAACATAACCTAAATCAAATTATCTGATATAGAAAAAACCTCAGAATAATACGAGTTCTTACTTTTTATGCTTAGTACTGTTGCAAATGATTACCGTTATCATTTAATATGTGTTTTTTGTTTATGCTAATGGGCTATGACACTTAACATACATAATGTGAGCTTTGCCTATCAAGCTCATCAGACGATCCTTAACAATGTCTCTCTCACGTTTCACCCAGGAATATTTTACGTAATTATTGGGAAGAATGGCTGTGGTAAAAGTACACTATTCAACTTAATCATGCGGCATTTACCGCTAGATAGTGGAGAGATTACGGTTAATGGTAAAAATTTGATGCAATGTTCCTATCAAGAACAAGCACGTACAATTTCGGTTTTATCACAATCGATGCCATTACCGGAATATATGACGGTAGCAGATATGGTTATGCAAGGGAGGTATTGTTATCAAAGCTTCCTTTCTCGTTATAGCAAACAAGATCAGGTTATTACTGATCGTGCCATGCAACAGATGGAAATAACGGATCTGTCTAATAAACGTTTGTCTGCTCTCTCTGGGGGGCAACAACAACGAGCTAGAATGGCGATGTTATTAGCTCAACAAACAGAAATCGTATTACTTGATGAACCAACCAGTCATTTAGATTTAAAGCACCAATATTTATTACTGGATATGGGAAGAGATCTGGCTCGTCAAGGAAAAACGGTTATTGCCATTTTACATGATATGACCCAAGCGGCTTTATATGCGGATGAGGTGATTGTGCTTTCTGAGCAAGGTGTATATGCACAGGGGGACGCACAGTCAGTGATCACGGATAAAATGATGGAGCAGGTTTTCGAAATCTCGACCTTAAGAGTGGGTAGTAAGAAGGTGGGCGTTCATGTACCAACACACCTCATTACCTAACGTTTACAGGTTACTTATTGCGTTCTTGACCGTCTTTGTTATCTCGTTGATTGGGCTAACGCACATCAGTATTGGCGCAAAATCGCTCTCTTGGTTAGATATTTATCAAGCAACCACTCATTTTGATAATCAGAATTTTACACATCACATCATCTTGAAGCAGAGGTTCCCACGCTTTGTGGTTGCGATGTGTTGTGGAGCAATGCTAGGTCTCTCAGGGTTTAAAGCGCAAAAACTGCTACAGAACCCATTGGTTTCTTCTTCGACATTAGGGGTGAGTAGTGGGGCGGTATTCTTTAGTCTCTGTGCTATTTATTTCTTTAATATTGCAGAAGAGAATATTTTCATTCCCGCTTTTATCGGGGCTTGTGTCGCAGGTGTGTTTACCCTTGCTATGAGTCAGGTGATGAACCGTTCTAGTATCTCCAAAAGCTTACACATTGTACTGGCAGGCAGCTTGGTTTCTATGTTGTTTTCATCATTAAGTACCTTTTTAATGCAGCTGGACCCACTGCGGTTTACCGATATTCAAGATTGGTTACTCGGCGATATTAGTCCTTCTGATTTTGACGATTTACTCCGTATTCTTCCTATCGCTTTATTTGCAGTGGTGGTACTGCTTGGCCAGGGGCGCTCACTGGATGTGTTAATTATGGGCGAAAAACAAGCTCGTAGCGCGGGGGTCAACGTTAGGTTCACTAAAGTGATGACCTTAACGTGCATTTTTTTATTAGCGTCACTGGTCGTGTCAACGATTGGCCCCATTGGTTTCATTGGTTTAGTTGTCCCGCATATTAGTAAAATATTTGTCACTGAAGTGGGGGCGAAGGGGGCATGGTTATCTATGTTGATAGGTGGGATATTACTGACTCTAGCTGATTTAATTTCACGGACATTGATTGCACCAAAGGTTCTACTTGTTGGCGGTGTCAGTGCCAGTATTGGTAGTATCTGCTTTTTGTTTTTGTTGTATTTCTTGATCAGAAAAAAGCTAACTGTATGAACAATTACAACAAGACAAATAGGATTCTTAATATAGGTTCAACTATCTCGTTGCCTATTAATAAGCGAACCTTCTGGACTTCGTGCATTTTGTTTATGGTGCTAATTGCCAGCTTTATTTGCAGTCTTAAACTGGGTTCGGTGGTCGTTGATTGGCAAGATGTGTTCTCTGTGATCACATTGGATTCTTCCACTAATGATGCAACGACGACGATTTACCAGTTACGTTTACCTCGTGTTATTGGCGCTATCGCAGCAGGGGCATTAATGGCTATCTCTGGTTATTTATTGCAGATAGCAGCACGAAATTCATTGGCCGATCCCGGCGTGCTCGGCCTTTCTGATGGCGCCGCACTTTCGGTCATCGTGCTTTATATTCTATTTTTACAGAGCTCTGTGACTGCCAGTATTTTCGCCAGCTTTTTGGGAGTGATACTTACGGCATTGATGGTGCTTTGGTTTGTACATAAAAGTGTAAATGGCGCTTTTATCATTTTAGTCGGTATTGCTTTTGGAGCCGTATTTTCGGCGCTTAGTGATGTTTTATTATCCTCAGTCACTGTTGAGGATATGGCTTATTTGATGGCATTTTTGTCTGGCAGTTTTTTGTATCTAGATGTATTCAGCGCGGCATTTTTGATCGTTTGGTTAGCCTTAGTGGCAACCGTATTTTTACTCTTAGGCCGACACATTAATCCACTTAATTTTGGCTATCACCAAGCCATGTCATTGGGGGTACCGGCAAAGAGGTATTACCTATTGATTATTATTTTAGCTGTTTTCGCTATGGCCCCGGTCATTGCTCTGGTGGGAGCGATCGGTTTTGTTGGGTTAATAGCGACATTTTTAGCGAAAAACATAATTGGCTATAGAGGCACTGAGCTTGGAGTGGTCAGTATGTTGTTGGGAGCCATTATGACGCTCTGGGCTGATACGCTAGGGCGAACACTGTTCGCTCCAGTAATGATTCATGCGGGTGTTTTTATCGCATTAATAGGCGCGTTATTTTTTATTCTAATGACGCGCTTTCTAGTTAGGCAATAAAGCCTTTTATTTTTAAGGAAGAACATGAAATTAATAAAACGATTGATTAGCTACACACTTATTGGCTTATCATTTCAAGCGGTAGCTAAGGAAACGATGACAGTGACTGACCATGCTGGCAATCAAGTCGAAATAATGAAACACCCTAAACGAATTGCTTCATTACATGTTATGTCAGCAACGTCGATATTACTGGATCTTCAGGCGCCGATAGTGGGAACATCAACCTATATAAAGCTGCCTGAAAACCAACCGTATATTCGTGGTGGTGAAGAGGTATTTGGCATTAAATTCGCTGATACTGGCTATGTTAACTATGGCCATAAAGGAAGTGATATTGAACAAATTAAAGCGTCTAAACCTGATTTGATTATTGGTACGGTAAAATATCAAAGTAAAGTGTTCGATAAACTTTCTGCTATTGCTCCGACAGTATTGATTAAACGTTATACGTCTAATATATTCGATGCTTATCGTGACGTTGCAACCTGGGTAGGTGAAGAGGCGATATTTGAAGAACGTTATGCTCAGTACCAACAAAAAATTAATGATTTTAAAAACAAATACTCTGAAGAATTATCCGGAAAAACATTTGTTTATGCTGTTCCACGTAAAGGCAAAGCAGAAATTAAAATTAGACAAAATTCCGGTATTATTACTCAGGTTTTATTTGATTTAGGCTTGTCGCGAACCCAATTTCTGAAAGATAACTTTAAACGTGATGATGCTGGTGATGAAGTGAGTTCTGAGTTGATTCAATCATTAGATGCTGATTGGTTCTTCAGTACCTACTCTTCTGAATCGGGTGCTAAAGTTGAGTCCATCGATATTGCTTTTGATGATGTTGCTCCCGGCTGGCAGAGCGCTTTAAATGCCTATAAAACCAATCAGTTTATCCGTTTGAATCGCGAAAAAGCCTATGCGCCTACCTTCGTCTCTGTCGATTACGTGTTAAATGCTTTAGAGCAACGCATTATTGAAAATAGAGCTAAGAATTTTTAATTCATTTAAATGTTGATTTATTTTTAATATCAATGGCATACATGGTCTCCTCGACGAGTGAGTTGATCATGTATGACCCATTCATCCCTACACAAACAACTCAACCGGTAAGTGTTCGTAGATCAGTTTTGCCGTCATCATCATCGTTACGGATATAAATACCGGTCGCACCAGTCTTGTGCCATAGGTAATGACAAACTTACTGCCAATGATAGAGCCGATAATCTGCCCTGCTCCCATGATTAAACCTAACGTGTAATCAACGTGCCCTAATACAATGAAAAGGATGAGCGAAGCGATGTTCCCAACAAGATTAAGCGGTTTCGTGGCCATTGTGGCTTGCTTGATGGTGTAACCGAGCAATATGACAAATGCCAGCATCCAAATTGATCCTGTGCCGGGACCAAAAAAACCATTGTAAAAACCAATAATCAATCCAGCCAAAACCATGAAACGGGGTGTTGAAAGCTTAGCGATGCTGGTGGTGGTTGATTTGAGCTTATTAGACGTTATCGAATAGACCGTGATAGCAACCATCATAATTGGTAGCAATATCTCCAATGACTCTTTATCAATAATACTCACCGCAAAAGAGCCAATTAATGCACCTATTGAGGTGAAAAAAATGCCAGTGACAATCCCTTTGGTGGGAAGTTGTTTAGAGAAAATAAACATTAGCGATGTGGTTAGCTCTCCGATCACGGCTTGAAGTCTGTTAGTACCAAGGGCCACCATAGGTGGTAATCCAAGGAGCAGTAGACTAGGGATAGTAATTAGCCCGCCACCGCCTGCAATGGCATCGACTACCCCAGCTAATACCGCGATAGTGAAGAGCAGTAAGTAGACCGAATCACTGCTGTTCAGATTTAATAAATGTTCCATATGGCATTCCCTTGTATTTTCGTTTTGCTATTTGTACCATCCTAAAGGGTATAGTTAAATTTACTGCTCCTAACTTTATAATTAAGGTTGAAGTTAATGCTGTCATCTCAGGATATTCATTTTTTCGTCACCATTGCCGCGAGTCGCTCTTTGGCCGCAGCGGCAAGGAAATTAAATGTGACCCCACCAAGTGTTTCTCAGCGATTGCAACTACTTGAGAGTAAACTTGGCGTTAAATTAGTTGAGAGAAATGCACGCTCAATATCACTGACGAGTGAAGGGGAAAGATTGGCCCAAAAGGGACAGTTACTGTTATTGGATTTGGAAGGGCTACAACAAGATATTTCTGACAATAGAATGGCCATTTCTGGCGATCTCAAAATAGTCTCCCCGATTGGTTTTGGAGAGCGTCACATTGGCCCCATCATTGCTGAATTTCAAAATCTGAATCCTTTAACTCGAATTGAACTCAGCTTATCGGATATTCCTAAATGGTCAGTACACAAAAGCCCAGACATCATGTTTTACATCGGACATTTAGAGGACTCATCCCTTAAGAGAGTGGTGTTGGCTAAGAATCGCAGGCTTTTATTGGCTTCGCCTGAGTACATCAAGTCTGCACTACCATTAGAGAACCCATTAGATTTAGAACATCACCGATGTATTGCCCTTAGAGAGAACGACGAAGATGCGACGATGTGGCGATTCACTGAGACGGCAACAGGCGATTTAATCAGTGTCAGGATCTCACCCCCGCTATCAAGTAACGTGAGTCAAGTAACCAAGGATTGGTGTGTTACCGGACAGGGGATCATTCAACGATCTGAGTGGGATGTTAAACAGGAGCTTGAAAGTGGAGCATTAGTGCAACTGCTGCCTAATTATCAGTTAGCGACGGCAGATATCGTTGCTCTTATGTCATCAGAGCGCTTCAATCGCTCACGAAAAGTCACCGCGTTTCTTGAATATTTACAGCAACGTTTAGGTGAGCGATTAGGGAAGGCATTCTAGACAACAGTCTGTTGCTTTAACCAATTTATAATGGCTTGATTGGTCTCTTCTGGTTTCTCTTGTTGTATCCAATGGCCACAATCTAGACTGATCACATCGACATTAGGGACGAACTCTGGCAGATTTTCCGACTTAGGAATCACGTCCCGCTCGCCATAGATCATAAGAGTAGGCTGGTGGATAATGAGGTTCACGTCCGCCAATATGTGCCAGTTTCTATCTAGGTTTCGGTACCAATTTATGCTACTAGTAAACCCTGAGGATTCGAAAGAGGACACAAACACGTCCAGTTCATCGTCGCTCATTAATGGATCACCAGTTGGTGTTTTGGAGTTAGCGAGGTTGATCATCGCCATGCCTTGTTCAGCTTCTTTGGCTGGCTCGTTTTTCCTATATAGATTCCGGAGAAATTGGGACGTATTTTGTTCTAATACTGTATCCGCAACACCTGGCTGTCGATTAAAGTGAACAAAGTAGTTGTCGCTGCCAAGTATCTGCTCCATCAACTCTATCCAAGGTGTGTCCCCACGCACTTGGTAGGGCAGACTCAGGTTGATTACCTTGTTAACACGCTTTGGATGCAATAAAGTCAGTCCCCAAATGACCATCGCTCCCCAATCATGACCGATGAAGGTAGCGTCTTCGTATCCGTAGTGATCGAGCAGGGCGGTGAGATCTCCCGACAAATGTTCAATGTTATATTTGATGACTTCCGACGGCTTAGATGAATGGCCATAACCTCGCTGATTTGGGACGATAACATGATAACCCGCTTCTACGAGGGCTGGTATTTGATAGCGCCAAGAAAAGGCATGCTCTGGCCAACCATGGCAGAGGACGATGGGGTTACCAATATTTTTCTGTCCGGCCTCGAAGACTTCTAGTGTCACACCGTTTACGGGAATGAGTGTGGGTTTAGGGAACTGAGTGGGATCAAACATTGTATTTCTCCTATAGGGTTTAGATGCTCTACGTGGCATTTACAGGTGCACATAACAACTTTGCACTTTCTCTACTGACGCCGATGGGTAAGTTATATATCGTAATGGTGACAAATATTGGCACCTTTGAAAGGTAACCTGAAAAAATGACTATTCGACAACGACAAGATGCCATCGTGCGTTGCTTACGCCGCAACGGAACCTTAACAGTTGCAGGTTTAGCGCAAGAGGTAGGTGCGTCCAGACGTACAGTGTTACGGGATCTCAATGCTCTGCGTGATGAAGGTTTTGTGATTCATTCTGAACCAGGACGAGGTGGGGGATTGCAACTTGATCCCCGGTCGGTTCAAACCACGGTGAGACTGTCGGTTTCAGAAGTGTTTGCGCTGCTCATAAGCGTAGCGTCAGTGTATGCCATCGGAGGCATGCCATTTTCGGGGCATGCGGATATTGCGCTTGCTAAAATAGAAAAAGCGCTACCATCAGACAAGTTACATGATCTACGCCGCCTGCTGGACTGTTTGTATGTCGGGAAACTGGCACCGCAAGTAGACCTCACCGATATGAGAGAAATGGACACTTCGCTACTGTCCGCTTTCGAAACTGCTTTTTTGCAACAACGTTACTTGCGCTTTGAATATTGTGACGCAAAAGGAGTGGTCACTGACAGATATGTTGAGCCACAAGCGATGCTTATTTTACCGCCTCTCTGGTATTTGGTCGCTTGGGATCCGAAACGTAATGATTTTCGTCACTTTAGAATGGATCGGATCCGAGCCCCTGAATTTGTCGAAGGTAAGACTTTTATGCGAAGACATATTCCGTTTGACGATCACGTCTCTCCCGTTCGTAACCTAGCGCGCTGATTCATCGCTCTTGGTTCTAGTGGGTAGTATGGCTTGGTCCATTGCGCACGATATCTTGACCGGTTTGGAACACTTCTTCTGTCACCCAACGTGATAATAGTAACTGATGCTTATCATCCAGAACGGCCACAAAACGACGACCGTCTTTATTACTGGTTGCCATTGCCAACCCTGCTACATTCGTTAACCCATAAACTCCATTTTCTACTGCAGTGATAAAGGATTCTAATTCTTTAAGGTTGGCGATGATGTCTGCGTCATTGTTCATATTGGTATCTCTGCTGAGCTAAATTGAAATTGGCGAAATGTTGCGATATTTACCTTCCCAATGCAACTCTATATTTGCTCTTTTTATATTTGGGTTGTTAGGAGTGGCATCACGTAAGTTTAAGAAAAGAATGTAATCACATTTTCGACACTCCAAATAAACTTTTATTGCGAAGCACCTGCCATTTGGTAGGTGCTTTTTTTATTGCCATTCGGCGCATTCAGATGAATGAATATTTTCTTTTCTGACTCTATTCTATTGAATTATAGGTAAAATACGGTTGACTCTTTTTTGCGTGCACGTAATAATGATAACCATTATCATTTGTATTATGTGTTGCGTGGCTCTCTGTTATGTTATAACGTAACACTTAATGTTCTTATACCAAAGGAGTGAAAATGAAATTTATCGGATATCTGCTGTGTTTAGTATTGAGTACTATTAGCTTTACTAGTGCTGCTAACATTAATTTCTCTTGGACAGTAAACGCTGGGCCTATTAATCCCCACCAGACGTCCCCAAATCAAATGTATGCCCAAGCGATGGTTTATGAACCTTTGGTCAAATATAGTCAAGGTGGAAAACTCATCCCTTGGTTGGCAACATCGTGGGGTATTTCACCAGATGGTACTCAATATACGTTTAGGTTGCGAGAAGGGGTGAAGTTTTCAAATGGTGAACCTTTCAATGCGCAAGCTGTGAAAGCAAACTTTGAACAAGTCCTCATGAACTTTGAAAAGCATCGTTGGTTAGAGCTAATTAAGAAAATTGATCATGTTGATGTGGTGGATGAGTTAACGGTCAACTTGGTTTTAAAGAGTGCGTATTATCCAACGTTACAAGAGTTATCTTTAGTTCGCCCTGTACGATTTATGGCTCCATCAGCCATGCCGAAAAAAGGACATACTGGTGATGGTATTAATGCACCAGTTGGAACAGGTCCTTGGATGCTTGATTCAACGGTTTTAGGAGTGAAAGATACCTTCGTTCGCAACCCTCACTACTGGGGACAGACACCGGAACATGAACAAGTAGAGGTTGCCGTCATTGCCGATCCTAATGCTCGTGCACTGGCTTTTGAAAGCGGCATGGTTAACTTAATTTATGGTTTGGAAGGTCAGATTTCTCCAGATTCCTTTGATCGCTTTCGCAAGAACCCTTCTCTGCATACGGGATTATCTGATCCAATTTCAACTCGTCTCATTGCAATGAACAGCGCACGATCAGCGACACAAGAGCGTGAGGTACGAATCGCCCTCAATTATGCGATTGATCGTGAAGGGATCTCAAAAGGTATTTTTTACGGTACTGAATCTCCCGCCAATAGTTTGTTCGCTAAAAATGTGCCCTATGCGGACGTTGCGCTCACGACATACCAACACAGCAGAAAGCATGCTGAGAAGCTGTTGGATAACGCGGGGTGGACGCTGTCGGAAGGGAAAACATACCGTACCAAACAGGGTGAAGTGCTTGAGCTTGAATTGGTATATCACGGGCATGACGCTAACCAAAAAGCGATTGCCGAGGTACTGCAAGCCAACTTTAAAGATGCGGGGGTGAAGTTAATATTGGCCGCTGAAGAACGAAGCCGTTTTTATAAGCGACAAAAAGGGGGAGAGTTCGATTTAATCTTCAATAATACTTGGGGATCACCTTATGATCCGCACTCGTTTGTTAGCGGAATGCGACATCCATCCCACGCGGATTATATGGCTCAAGCAGGCCTATCTAACAAAGCGGATATTGACCGTAATATTGATGCGATTTTGTCAAGTACCAGTGAAACTGAGCGAAAAAATCTGTACTCGACGCTCTTGAACACGTTGCATGACGAAGCCGTATACCTACCGATCACCTATATGCGTATTACTGGTGTAGCTTCCAAGAAACTCGGGAAGTTCTCTATGGGCTCAACGGTGTTTGATATTCCATTTGAGCAGTTCCAATAATCACTAATCGCATAGGTAGTGTCGACCAAAGCGCTTATTTGTGATCGATACTACCATGTGTCAGTGCTCTATTTGGTGAAGGAATCATCATGTTATCTTTTGTTATACGGCGTTTGCTGCTTGTACCTCCGTTACTGTGGGCAGTATCGTTAATCATCTTTTTATTCTTGCGTTTGAGTGGCGCTGAACCTGCCCTTGCCTACTTACGTGCGGCAAATATACCGTTAACCGATCAAGCTATTATCGACGCGGAGCGTTTCTTAGGTCTTGATAAGCCGTTATGGGAGCAGTACTTTGACTGGTTTAATGGAGCCATTCATTTAGATTTCGGTGTGTCTTACATGACAAGTCGCCCCGTTCTTGGCGATCTTCTCTATTATCTACCCGCCACCCTCAAGTTAGCGTCATTTGCATTACTGCTGACGCTCGTCCTCTCTATTCCGTTAGCGATTTGGGCGGCGCGGTATCGTGATAAATGGCCAGATTTTACCATTCGAGGCTTAGCGTTTATTGGCGTTTCAATTCCAAACTTCTGGTTAGGATTTTTGTTGGTGCTTCTATTCTCCATTCACTTGAAGTGGTTACCGCCCATGGGTTATGGCGGCTTGTCACATATGCTGTTGCCTGCTGTGGCGATTGCGTTTATGTCCCTGTGTATCAATGCTCGGTTATTACGAGCTAGCATGTTAGAAGTGAGTGGTCAACGGCATGTTCGTTATGCTCGAATGCGAGGTATTTCACCGCGGCGTGTCGAACGAACCCATATTTTACGTAACAGCTTACTTCCTATCGTAACTGCTGCTGGTATGCATATTGGTGAGCTTATTGGTGGGTCTTTGATCGTCGAAAGTATTTTCAGTTGGCCGGGGGTAGGGCGCTACGCTATTACGGCAATCAGTAATAATGATTATCCAGTTATTCAATGTTTTACCTTAATGATGACCACCATTTTTATCTTTTGTAACTTGGTGATCGATATTATCTACGCGTGGCTTGATCCCCGAATTCGCTTGGAGGCAGTTGAATGTCAATAATTAGAGGTATGTCCGTTAGTGCATTGCTTGGTTTTATCTCCCTTTCACTACTTATGGTCGTTGCTGTTTTTGCTCCTTGGTTTTCGCCCTATGACCCTAATTCGATCGATTTAACGCAACGTTTGCAAGGGATGAGTAGTGTGCATCTCTTAGGGACCGATCACCTTGGTCGCGACATGTTTTCCCGTCTTGTGACAGCAACCTCTGTCTCTCTTGGTGCCGTTTTTGTCACGCTGACATTAATGCTCATTATCGGGGTTGGTCTTGGTGGTCTTGCCGGGTTTGTCGGAGGCAGAACGGATCAGGTTATTATGCGCACTTGTGATGTATTTATGACTTTCCCAACGGTTGTGCTGGCTCTATTTATGGTCGCTATTCTCGGTACTGGGTTAGTCAATGTCATTATCGCGATAGCGGTTACACACTGGGCTTGGTATGCGCGTATTTCGAGGAGCCTGGTACTCACCGTTAGGCACAGTGATTATTTACAGGCCGCTAAATTGGCGGGGGTGCCACCTTTTGCTCGTTTTCGTGTGCATATATTGCCGAACATCATGGTGCAATTAATGGTGCTGGCAACGTTGGATATTGGCCATGTGATGTTGCACGTTTCAGGTTTGAGTTTTCTTGGCTTAGGGGTTCAATCACCGACACCAGAGTGGGGAGTCATGATCAACGATGCACGACAGTTTATCTGGACGAATCCTCTATTAGTCATTTGGCCAGGTCTGGCCATTTTAATCAGTGTGATGTCTTTTAATCTGCTCGGTGATGCACTGCGCGATAAACTCGATCCAAATTTGGAGCACAGCGGATGAAGCTTGAATTAACTGACCTCAGTGTGATCACATCTTCTACTACATTAGTGAACAATGTCAGCCTATCGATTGAATCTGGCTCTGTTTTAGCGCTGATTGGAGCGAGTGGATCTGGAAAATCAATGACCTGTTCCGCTATTTTTGATCTGTTGCCATCAGGTCTTAAACGCAGCGGTGATATCACTCTTGATGGAATAAAAATTGATATGGCGTCAATACGTGGCAAACGCATAACCTGCATTATGCAAAACCCAGTCAGTGCGTTTAATCCATTGCAAACTATGAAGCATCATGGTGTCGAGACCATGCAGGCTAGCGGTCAAAAATATAATGAGAATACCTTAGTTGAGGCGATGCAAGATGCCGGGTTGCAGGAGTGGGAAACCACACTGAACTTATACCCATTCCAAATGAGTGGGGGTATGTTGCAAAGAATGATGTTGGCTTTAGCATTAGTGAGTGGCGCGGAGCTATTGGTGGCTGATGAGCCAACCACTGACCTTGATTTGGTGGTACAAGCTCATGTTCTTAATCGTTTAGAAGCCATCAGCAAGAAACGTAATTTAGGCGTGTTACTTGTGACTCACGATTTTGGCGTTGTTGCGCGGCTTGCTGATCGTGTTGCTGTGATGTCGGAGGGTGCAATAGTGGAACAAGGGTCGGTCACTCAAATCTTCCATCGCCCAAGTCACCCCGCAACACAATCGCTGTTAGATGCTCACCTCTCGTTATACAAGGAACACAGCTATGGATAAATTTATATCAGTACAAGGGGTAGCAAAGCGATATCACGCTCAAGGGCTATTGAGTCGTCAAAAGAGCAAGCAAGTATTGACGGATATTCATCTGGATATTCATCATGGAGAGTCCCTAGCACTTGTAGGGGCTAGTGGTAGCGGGAAAAGTACCCTTTGTCGCTTAATATTAGGTCTGGAGCCGTGCAGTGATGGGCGTATTCTTCATCAAGGGAAAGAGATCGCCTCCTTTACTGGGGCTCAATGGCGAGAGTATCGTCAACACGTTCAGCTTGTTTTTCAAGATGCGATCGGAGCGGTCAACCCAAGACAAAGGGTTGAACAAATTTTGGCAGAACCGTTGCGTTATTTACGTCAGCTTAGTAAAAGTGAAATTGCATCAGAAAGTAAGACGCTGATGCGACAAGTTGGTTTGGATACAACACTATTAAAACGTCGCGCTGGCCAGCTTAGTGGTGGCCAATTACAACGCGTTGGTATCGCACGTGCTTTGGCTGTTCGTCCTAAATTGATTGCTCTTGATGAGTCGCTATCTAGCCTAGATCTTGTCCTGCAGCAGCAGATGATTGAGCTGTTACAGTCGATTCAGCGTGAGCTGGGAACCGCTTTTTTGCTTATTACGCATGATCTACGTTTGGTTGATCTCTTTTGCCATCGAGTCATTGTGCTTGATGATGGAAAAATTGTGGAGAGTCGTCCTGCACAAAGTGTCGAACCATGGCAAAGCAGTATGGGAAAAATGCTCAATGATGCTATTTTGCCTGCCATGCCTATGGGTTAAGTTCAGACGCAAATGCAGCGGGTTAATGAGCTGCTATTCGCTTTTTTGGCGGTATCGTTTATATTTTAAAGTACCTTTATGTCTACATTAAAGTGATAACTATGTTCTTAACCCGATTGATTTACGTGAGTACGGCAACAGACAAAGTGACCCCTGATACCCTTGACGGTATTTTAATTTCATCACGGAAAAACAATAAAAAGGGCTATGTAACTGGGCTTTTAAGTTTCACGCATAAATATTATTTGCAGTGTTTAGAAGGCTCTAGGGCAGAAGTGAATCGCACCTTCAACCGTATCCTTAAAGATGAGAAGCACACCAATATTGTCATTCTCTATTACCAAGAGATTAATGAAAGAGAGTTTGGTGACTGGTCAATGGGCAATATTCCGCAATCAAATTTAACAGGATTATTAAAGTTACAATTTGGAGGAAGTGATGAATTTCGTCCATATGAGATGTCGGGTGAAAGCGCTTATCGCATGCTGTTAACGTTAAAACAGAGCTTGCCATCTGAGTAGCGCTTTTATCATTCTTCTCTAGTGCTTAAAGGTATTCACTTCATTGGCACTGGTCGCCGTGAGGTCACCGGTTGGGTTAATCAGATGAGGTAATATCTTTGCGATGTTTAACTCGATGTCTTTATCTTCTACTGGGTTAATAACCTCATTATACCAACCCAATAAACCAAGCACTGCGTAACCTATGGCATCATCTTCATCACGGTGTTCAATGATGATCTGTAGAAACCGTAATATCGCTTTATCATTCGACTCTGCTTGTTGACGCGTTTCGTGGAAGATGTCGGTGGCTTCAGCAATTAAGCCAGCATATTCGGTTTCAATCGCGATTTTAAAAGAGCCGCCGTCAACGGAGATTCTCATGATATTTTGTCACTGCGTTATTAAAATATAGGAAGATAATAGCGAAAAAAATGCAGCTTGTCTTAATTTAGCGGTGAACTACAATTGTTTGAAAAAAGCGTGCTCTGGTATGGTTAATGTTCACTGACTTGAAAACGGATAAAGGTTGGATGATAACGTGATGAATCATGAAAACATCATCGACATATGGCATTCGAACCCAACAGAGTATCGACGTGCTTATGTGATACCTGATGGTTGTCAGGATGTGATTTTTAGTTTTCAACCGAATAATAAACCGAACGTTTACCTGTCCCCACTCTATCAACAAACCATCATGATAGAGATGATGCCAGATACTCAAATGATGGGGTTTTGCCTTCCAAGTTAGGAGTGAATGGCAAATATAGAGTAGAAGCATATCCTTGTATTGAAGATATGCGACAGCCTTATTCATTCACTTAATCGCGAAGTCACTTTATCGATGCGATAACTGCTGCACTGATTAAAGGCAGAAAAGAGGCTGAGCTCCTCTTCTAAGGCCGCTAAAAAAGGGGCTTTGGTTTGCAATGAAGATTCGATGAACAGATGAATAACCGTTAACGTGGCGGTCTGTTTATCCACTTTACAATCCGCCCTTGCTACCAGCCTACCATCCCAAAGAATGGGTAAGCAAAAATAACCAAACTCTCTTTTTGCTGCTGGAACATAGCACTCGATCAAGTAATTAAAATTGAAAATTGAGCTGGCTCGTTTGCGCTGAATAAGCAGGTTATCAAAAGGCGATAAAATCTTAGCTTGTTGTTTATTTAGGCGTTTATTGAGTATGGATAACGTATCTGTGCTTGCGAAATAGGTTTCTCCCTCAATAGAAATTGTCTCTATCTCGCCTTTTTCACACAGTTCATTTAAGGTTTGGTTGATCTGTGTTTTTACCCCTTTGAGCAGGTAATTTATTTCTGTTAATGTGCCAAAACCGTGGGCTCTTAAGTAACTAAGCACCAAAAACTCTCCATGCTCTTGCTCTGTTGGCATTGAGGTATTGATGTCGTTTGGAAGGACTCTCTGTGTTAAATCATACACTTTATGAAAATGTCGACGTTCGGGGATCATCAAATCGCCTTGCATGTATAAGGTCTCTAAAGCCCGTTTGGCCGGTTTGCTACCCCAACCGTTACTTTTATTATTTTTAGAGACAAAATCTTTCGCCATCACTGGCCCTTCAGATTCAATTCGTTTGAGAACATCGGCCATGAGTGCATGGTCTTTTTTATACCAGTGATTAGCCAGACCTGATTTAATGGCTGCTTTATGAGGTAAGCTAAATCGGTAGTCTCTCATTGGTAGGTAAGCTGCTGCGTGGGACCAATATTCGAAGACTTTTTTATCAGTAACGAGTTGATCGAGGTGGCTGGTTTGATAACTTGGGTTGCGGTTCCAAAGTGTGTGGTGGTGCGCTCGCTGTACCACGGAAATCGTATCTATTTGAACGTAACCAAGTTGTTCAAAGACAGCAAGGGTTTTTGAGCACGCAGTGCCTAATGATGATCTCACAGGAAGACCTTGCGAAAGTAGTGCTAATTTTCGTGCTTGCGGTAACGAGAGTGATTGCATGATGATCCAATTCGCTATAAAGAGTACATAATGTATGACTAGCTCATTGTATGAGTGGGTCTACAAAAGGCAAAAAAATATCAGAAGTTTGTATGCAAACGCACTTATGGATTAAAAATTACTTACGAGTCTAGCTATTTAGGTATGATTTAGAAAAGGTAGAATGGCGTGAGTTTATTAGGAGAGTTCAATGGATCTTAAGATAGAAACCGTATCAGTGCGACATGATCACGATTTAAGCCTCGTGATTAAACAAGTAGGAGAAGAGTACGGTGCCATCGGGGAAGGATTCGGCCCTTCTGATGCTGAAGTTGATACTATGAGTGAGTATTACACCCTTGAACATCGAAGTCTCTATTTGGTTGCCGTGTTGAATGGAAAAGTAGTCGGCGGCTGTGGTGTGGCTCCGTTTGGTGATAGCGACACTACCTGTGAGTTGAAAAAACTGTTTTTACTTGAGGAGAGCCGAGGACTAGGGCTTGGTAAACAACTGAGCTTAGCGTGTATTGAATTTGCCAAGCAGCAAGGTTTTACTCAATGTTACTTAGATACGCTCTCTAACATGGCCTCAGCAGTGCGACTGTACGAAAAAATGGGGTTTAGTCACTTACCACAGCCGCTTGAAGGAACCGTGCATAACGGATGTGATGTCTGGATGTTGAAGATGCTGTAGTATTTATTGGTGGAGAAGGGTTGATAACTTAAGGTTAATACAGCCATTCCCCAAGGTCATTATCACTAGCTAATTATGGTTGTTACCATTGATGTGAGAGTAACTCTTTCTTGATTACCCCGCATGTAGAGGTGACACAATGCAAATTCACGACACAACACTGACTTATGAGTCATTACCTTCAGTTTATAAGTTACTAGATTCTATCGGGTTTATGTGGCTTATTGTCTTGATAACAGTTGGAATTTTTGCATGGATAGCAGCTAAGCTTTGGCACATTCACTCCATCCCAAAACATTTAGCAAAAGAGAAAGGGTTAGCCCAAGCGAAACTCGTATTCTGGTTGTGTGTGTTAGGTTTAGTTTGGAAGCCGCTATGGGTATTGGCAGTATTGGCCATAGTGACTGATTGGGACAAAGTTCAGCACTGGTTAAAAGGGGCACGATCATGAAAGAGATAATGCTTCCCTATATTTTGATTATTTGGCTTTTATTTAAATTTAAGGTCCTAAAACGCACCGCGGGTAACTATTTTGTCACGGTATTTGTCGGTGTGGTATTGGCATTGGCTCTGTTTTTTGGCCATAGATTCTATTCTCCAGCAGACTTAACCAACTCAACGACAGTTAAAGCACCACATGCTGTGTTATCTCCTGCTATTGGACAACATATTGATGAGATCTTCGTCGATCATAATCAACATGTTAAAAAAGGTGACGTTCTCTATGTGCTTAAAGATGACAAGATTACTGCCGCAATTTCTGAAGTAGAGTCAGCTCAATTAGAGGTAGATAGAACCATAGACGCTGCAAACGTATCACTTAACCAAGCAGAACGAGACCATTTACGAAATCAAGGAATGCAATCGCATGTGTCGATTAAAGATCTTGAGCAATCTGCAGATTTGGTTGAGACACTAAAAGCCGAACTGGCAATATTGGATGCCAAAAAACAAGGTTTAGAGGCAAAGCTGGCTCATTTAGAGTTTGAGTTATCGCGTTTAACGGTTGATGCCCCTTTTGATGGCATGATAACTCATGTATTCATTGCTAATGGGTCACGAATCGGATCATTACATCTTTGGGATACCAGTAAAAAGTTTGTTGAAATGCGTATTCCTGATCAAGCGTATAAAAACATTCGAGCGGGTCAGTTTAGCGAGTTTTATGTGAATGCTTATCCTGGAGAAATATTCAGAGCGAGAGTGCACAGCGTGGTACAGGCAACTGGAGAAGCACAGGGTGGTTTGCTACCACAAGAGCAGTTTGTCTCTCAGCATATTCAGCGCGGTTCTGCGCCGGTAGGGCGTACCGTGATTCTTGAAATGGATACCGTTACGATGGATAAAATGCCGATTGGTGCTACCGGTTCTGCATGGATCAGTGCGGATAAGCCGCACTCTATGCTTGGCTTCTTAGATATCATTGGCGGTGCGACCGTGCGATTAACTGCGGTGAAATCTTATCTCCAAGCGTTATAACTCTTCTATTTTAAGGGAACCATTCTGTTCCCTTACTTATTATTCCCTTTAGCTATCATTGTTCAATTTAAGTTTCTTCGCTAGTGGCTCAATCGCCGCCCCTTGTAACACGATAGAAAACATCACGATAAAGAACACAACATGAACGAGTTCAATGGCACCATCCACTCCTGCGGCTGCTGGGATGAGAGAAAAGACAATGGGTGTTGCTCCTTTCAGTCCTATCGATGAGATAAATAGACGTTTCTTCCAACTGGCTTTACGAAAAGGCAAGTAACATAACTGTACCGCTAATGGTCTGGCAACAAACATCAATAGAGCGGCTGGTAATAGAGATAAAACAAAGACTGAAAAGAGAGTCTGTGGGAATATCTGCAAGCCTAGAATGATGAACATCAGTGATTGTGCCAACCAAGAAAGGCTATTAAAAAAGTGTTTGGTTACCTCTTTTCCGCGTTTGATGCCATTGCCCATCACAACACCTGCCACATAAGACGCGATAAGAATATTGCCTCCTACAAACTCACTGCCATAAGCAGCAAGAATGAAACAAGCTAGTACAAAAACGGGGATCAGTCCGTACTCTTCTAATGAGATACGGTTGAGTGCTATTACCGCAATTTTAGCGACAACAAAGGCAATACTTATTCCTAATAGAATTTGTAGGATAAGTGTCTGTCCTATTTCCCATGCAGAAATCGCTTTATCCGGAGCGAGGGCAATACCTGTCAATATCATTACCATGACGAGAGCGACGGGATCGTTTGTGGCAGATTCAAATTCTAATACGGTGTCTGTTTTTTCTTTCAGTTTTAGCTTCTTTGATTCCAAAATAGAAAAAACAGCGGCAGCATCAGTGGAAGAGACAATAGCAGCAAATAGCAGGCAAATAACAAGGCCCCAGTCAGTTAATGGGTAAAGCAGTGCAGCTAAAATAATGGTGGTAAAAAACACGCCAAAGGTTGCCAGTACGCCACCCTCTTTATAAGCCAAACGGATACTTTGTGTTGAGGTGTTAATGCCACCAACAAACACAATCATATTGAGGGCAATTGTACCAACCGTCGAGGTGATGGCTAAATTGTCATAGATGAAGTTAAACTCACCATTGCCTATTGTTAGCCCAACACCCATAAAAATAAGCAACGATGGAATCCCCAGAGTCTTAGAGGGGTGGTGAAGTAAAATACCCACCGCGATCAGTGCAGAGATGCTCAATAATATCAGTTGGTATGACATTGTCTTCCTTACGTCTTTTAATGGTGTTTTCAGTGTGAATTCTACCATTTTTAAGAAGATAGCGACATGCTGAATAAGAGAGTTAAGGCTATAAATCGATAGCAAGCTGATTTATAGTCAGTCACTTGTTTAGTCACTTGTTTAGTCACTTGTTTAGTCACATGCACATGTTAGAGGGAATATAAAAATGTCATTTGAAATCGTGATGGGAATGTATATTAGTGATAAAGAAGAGTATCAACGATACCGAGAGGCTATGACCCCGATCTTAACCTCATACGGTGGTGCATTTGGTTATGATTTTACTGTCTCTGAGGTTCTTATTTCAAAAACAGACGGCCCTATCAATCGCGTTTTTACTCTTGAATTTCCTAGCAGAAAAATAATGGATGAGTTTTTCTCCAATTCGGACTATCTAGAGATAAAAAATCAACATTTTTCCGACTCAGTAACGAGTAGAACGGTTATTTCAATGCATGATAAACGGTGAATAATAAGATTTGTTTATCACCTCTATTCCATCTCGTCATTATCGATCTTGAGCACTTATGGGTAAGCTTATAACCATCACTTTTGATGGCTGCTGCGAGACGATCAGATGAAAAATATTGTACTGTTTATAACCACTATCCTTCTCTCTCCACTTACCCTAGCTCATGGCCTTATCTACGATACTGGGCAATATGACCAGACTCAGTTTTCGGCAGACATGCATCAGTGTGAGCAGCTATCGCATCAAACTGGCAATACAGAAGCGGATGGTGCACTGCGTCAAGGAGCAAAAACTGGACTTCTTCTTGGTGCTACTGGAGCCGCCGTTGGTTCGATATCCGGTAACTCTGGGTCAAGTGCTGCTAAAACAGGAGCCGCTGTCGGAGTTGGTGTCGGTATGTTAGGAGGCCGAGCTAATCGCAAAGCGATAGAGAGAGATAACGCAGAAAAGAAGAAAAATATTGTGAGAAGTTGTATGTCTGGCAGGGGATATGCATCACTGAACTAGCGGCAATGTTTGTCCATCATCAAAAAGGAGCAGTTGTGTTGAATTTTGAGTGGAATGACTTTTCTCAGTTAACCGAAGTTAGGCTAGAAGAACAGTATATTATTGTGATGAACGATCAAGGTATACAGAGAAAAATGAATCGAAAAAAATACTATTTAAGCGCAGAGGAGGTGTATAACAAAGCGCGAACTCTGATTGGAAAACAGGTGCAGCTACGTATTAGTAAAGATATTCGTAATAGTACTACTGGCGAGTGGTTTACCGAGATTAGTGACTATCATTAATGCTTAACCAGCCTCTTCTATTGCCAATGCCATCAGCTTTTCTCTAAGCCATTTATGCGCAGGCTGATGCTGGTTTCGTTTATGCCACATCATGGTATGTACAACGGGTTTGGTGATAAAAGGTAGGGGTAATACTTGCAGGTTAAAGTTGTTACTAAACTCTTTGGCGAGAGTGCTGCTTACTGCTCCAATACTTTGACTGGTAGAGACCAACGCCATCATCGACATTAAGGAGTGGCACTCACAACTGATTCGTCTTGGTGCAATGGCTTCTTGTGTGAAGTAGTCGGCGGCATATAACTCGGAGCGGCGTACCTTAATCGTAATGTGCTTTTCTGCGTAATATTGTGCTTGGCTCAACGACCCTTGTATGCGGTGGTGATCATTGGCACAGATACAGACTATATCCTCTTCAAATAAGGTTTGAGCTGCGTAAGTGTGGTTTGTGTGCAGACCGATATCGATAGCAAGGTCAGCTTTTTGTAAGCTGAGCTTTTGCTGAATCTCCTCCTCTTTATTTGGTGTCAGGTGGAACTCAATCTCGCAATTTCCCATCGTTGGATCCCGTTCGACTTTTTGTTGCAGCAGTTGCATCATCGGCTCGTTTGAATAGACCGTGAACGTTCGGCTTGAGTGTGGATCAAAATCAGAGACATTACCCAGTGCAGAGTGCACAGATTGAAAAGCAGGTTCAATGTCTGCCGCCAGTTGAACGGCAATATGAGTAGGGGAAATCCCTCTTCCTTCACGAACAAATAGCTCAGCGCCAAGCTGTTGTTGTAATCGTTTTAAAGAACCGCTCACTCCAGGCTGAGTCATTCCTAAAGCATCTGAGGCTAGAGTAATGGATTGAAGCCGATAGACTTCGAGAAAAACCGTCAGCAAATTTAAGTCCAGCTTGTTGTCCATGTTGGCTCCTTACCTTCCGATATTTAGTAAACACATCACCATTTGTTATGTGTTTACTAAATTTTACTTTATTTTTTGTTATGTGTCTCTCTCATATACTCATTTCATCAAACGGAGATACCCCGTTTATTTAAATTGAATGTAATGAGAGAGGCACCTATGACGATTCGACTAACGACTAAAAAAGCATCCCTTGCCCTAGCAATTATTATTGCTCTTCCTGTAACGGCGGCGAACCACGATCATGATCATGTATCGGGCGATTTAGAAATTAACGGTAAGGCGGCAACTCAAGCAACCATCGATGCAAATGCAGCAGTCAATAAGACATTGAATTGGGAAGACCGAGATGCATTTGAGAGAAATAAACAAGGTTTGATCAAAGCATTGAACGACTCAGCAGCGAACATCATGCTCAATGATTATGACTTTATTAGTCAAGATAAGATTGCTGATTCAGTTAACCCTTCGTTATATCGCCAAGCGCAAGTGAACAATACGGCAGCGGGCTTGTATGAAGTGAGTGATGGGATCTACCAAGTGCGTGGTACGGACTTATCAAACATCACGTTTATTCGCGGAGAGTCAGGCTGGATTGTTTATGATGTACTGTTAACCAAACAAGCGGCTGAGATCTCAACGAAATTCTTTTTAGAAAACACTCCTGAAGGTGGCGATTTGCCGATTGTTGCGATGATTTACTCACACAGCCATGCGGATCACTTCGGGGGATCACGTGCGATTCAAGAGATGTTCCCAGACGTAAAAGTGTATGCACCAACGGGTATGACCAAAGAGACCGTCGATGAAAATGTATTGGCAGGTAATGCGATGTCTCGACGTGCTGCTTATCAATACGGTGCAACATTAGGTGCTCATGAGCATGGCATTGTTGATGCGGGACTTGGTAAAGCGATGTCGACGAGTTCGGATGAGTACGGAAGCGGTGAAATCACCTATGTGGCACCGGATGTGAGCATTAACGACAATAGCAAGTTCGAAACGCTAAAGATTGATGGATTAGAGATGATCTTCATTGATACGGCAGGTACAGAAGCACCCGCAGGCATGGCCACTTATATCCCATCAAAAAATGCGTTGTGGACGGGTGAGATGATGTATCACGGTATGCACAATATCTATACATTACGTGGAGCCAAAGTACGTGATGCACTGAAATGGTCAAAAGACATTAACGAGATGATCAATGCGTGGGGTGAGGATATTGATGTTCTGTTTGGCTCTCACTCTTCACCAATCTGGGGCAACGATGAAGTCACCGATTTCATGAAAATGCAGCGTGATAACTATGGCTTTGTTCATAATCAAACGCTCCGTTTAGCGAACAGTGGTGTTGGCATTCAAGACATAGGTGATGCGGTGATTGAGGTGCTTCCAGAGTCGATTCAACAAGCGTGGCACACTAATGGTTACCACGGTTCGTACAGTCATAACGCCAAAGCGGTGTACAACATGTATTTGGGTTACTTTGATATGAACCCTGCCAACCTAAACCCACTTACAACGGACAAAGAGTCAGCGAAATTCGTGGATTATATGGGTGGCGGCGACGTTATCGTGAAAAAAGCCCACGCCGATTTTGAAAAAGGTGAGTATCGTTTCGTGGCCACAGTGTTGAATAAAGTGGTTATCGCTGAGCCAAATCACAGTGAAGCACGTCAGCTTTTAGCGGACACTTACGAGCAATTGGGCTACCAATCAGAAACCATGGGCTGGAGAAATACCTACCTAACAGGGGCACAAGAACTTCGAATTGGCACACAACCGGGAACACCGAAAACGGCATCACCAGATGTGCTAGCTGAAATGACCGTCTCTAACTTGCTGGACTACATGGCCGTTAAGGTGGACTCAACTATTGCGCAAAACACACCGTTTACGATGAATGTCGTGGTCCCAGATATTAATGAGACCCACTTTGTTGAGATGTCGAATGGTAACTTAAGTAACGGATTGGTCAATGAGACTCGAGACGCGGATGCCACACTGTACATCAACAAATCTGACATTACACAGATACTGTTAGGCCAAACTACATTGGAGAAGTTGTTTGCAAATAAGGCGGCAGGTCTTGAAGGTAATACGAAAGTGATGGAGAAGCTGAAAGCGTCATCGGTCGAGTTTGATACCGCTTTTGAGATAGTTCCTCGTCCAGTAAAAGGGCAAGAAGTAGACGCTCACCTTTACCATCAACATTAATCAAACCCACACTGAATAAGGGAGCTTTCGAGCTCCCTTTTTTACCACCAACTCCGTAAACCCCGTTGTATCATCAAACTCACGTGAAAAGTGCAGTGAAGGGTAGTGATGGATAATCAGTTCTGCAGTGGTGTCGATAACACTGCCCTCTAATAGATGTCCACCAATCACGCGGCCAGTACTATCTGAAACAGAGATATGAATATGTTGATGTTTCGACGTTAGGGTTCCCATGATTGACACGATCTCTAATGACTCTTCCAATTGTAAGGTGGATTTCGCACCCGCAAGGCGAAGCGTAATTGAAGATAAACAACCGACGCATGAAGCGATATTGCCCGCCTGAATATTGTGTTGAGTAACAAGTTCAGAAATAGACTTTTTTAAATCAGCCCCTTGAGTTAATCGAATCGCGATAGGTAAAAGCATAACTGGGTTCCAATAGGGGTTAGGGTTCAATGGATCAGCTTATACTAAATGAAATTGACTTTTCATATCGATGGACTACTTTTATGAAATTCATAATCGTTATTGTGTGTAAATCCCTTAGTTATCATTAATTTGTATGATAACGTACGATTAAGTATAGATCGTATGTTGATGCATATTGAATGAAGAGGAACTATATGGAAACGGAAAGACTCAAGTTGGTGCCGCCATCAATGGATCTTCAGCCTCAATTGCTCGAAGCCATCGTGGAGAGTCAGTCTGAACTGAGCGTTTACCTCCCTTGGGTGCCGTATGCGTTGACTGAAGAAGAGTCGATTGAAGAGATGAAACGCGCTATCAATAACTTCGAAAATTTCGAAGGTGAGCTGCGGCACTTAATTATCGAAAAGTGCTCGGGTCGCTTAGTTGGAGCGATAGGGCTTATTATTCGCGATAAATCGGTGCCATTTTTTGAAATCGGTTATTGGCTTCGTAGCTCTTGCGTAGGTTTAGGTTACATGACCGAAGCACTTAACAGGCTAGAGGAAAAGGCATTCGTTGAACTTAAGGCCAACCGAGTAGAAATTAAGGCAGCAGAAGAGAACATCAAAAGTTGGTCGATAGCGAAACGCTGTGGATACGCCTTTGAAGGAACCTTACGTAATGATCGTAGGCTTCCGTCGGGGGAACTGAACAATACGGTGGTTTATGCGAAAACGGGGTTATCTAAAGATTAAGCGGGCCATATAGGTTCTATCAGTATTCAATAATAGGTATTCGTATGAAGGTAGTATGGTTGCACGGAGCGGCGGCGGTAGGGAAACTGACTGTGGCCAAGGTTTTGAATGAACATTTTGGCTATAAACTCTTTCATAATCATTTAGCCGTTGATTTAAGTCTATCAATCTATGAGGAATTTGGAGATAAAGATTTCTTTGATTTCACCAATCAGATCCGAAGAACAACGCTGGCGAAAGCTCAGGAAATAGGGGTGACGCATCTAGTAATGACGCATATGATTTGTTACGAGAGCGAGATAATAGAAATTAATAGATACCTGAATTTCTTCGATGAGCAAGGTATTGAGGTTTATCCTATTCATTTGAACCCCAGTCATGCCGCAATTCTTGCGAGGTCAGAAAGTAATGAAAGAGTGAATTCACATAAGATTTCTTGCCCGAAAATCCTGTCAACGCTGCTGACAGAGACTAAATTTAATGCGATTCAACATACCAATGCTATCTCGATTAATAATACTGAGCTAACACCTAACCAGGTAGCAAAAATGGTTGTGGAACATATCGGCTAGTGAAAGAGTGAAAGCCTATACACGTTAGTCGTTTTACCAGTTACTTACCTATTATTTTAATAAATCTAACGGGATAAATTGAAGAGATTTCCAAGCAAACGATATGGGTGAACGTACTAAAATTCTCGTACCTTGGTATAATATCTGAATAATTGAAATGAGTGATCAGATGCAAAACGCATTGTTTACTTCGTCGTATTAAACTGTGGTCGCCGAGTCATAACATGATAGAAGTTGTTATTTTAGCTGTAGCGTTAAGTATGGATGCTTTTGCGGTATCAATTGGGTTAGGGGCAAAACACAATAGTAAAGCCATGCCTTTAGGATTGATGTCTGCAGTATACTTTGGGCTATTTCAAGGATTAATGCCTTTAATTGGCTACCTGGGAGGGAAAGGTGTTTTAAGTTGGGTCGCATCTTATGCCTCATGGATCGCATTTTTATTGCTTTTACTCATCGGCATTAAAATGATCTATGAATCTTTCGTTGAAGGGATTGAAGAGGACATTACTAAAGTAACTCACCGAGTTATGTTATTACTGGCCATCGCGACAAGTGTTGATGCAATGGCAGCTGGTTTTACTCTATCTATTTGGAATGTAAGCCCAATTATTGCTTGTTTTCTTATTGGCAGCCTGACTTTTATATTCAGTTGGGTCGGTGTGTATATTGGTTCTAAAAGTGGTACTTGGTTAGAGAGTAAAGCTGAATTCTTGGGTGGCATTATACTTATCTTAATGGGTATAAAAATACTAGTAGAGTAGTGCGCCTATGTCATACCCCATATACTAGAAGCCGTGCTGCATGATAAGCGATCTGAAGCGCTAAATGACAGCTACTCAGGACTAAGTGAACATTTCTCTTGGGTTAGTATGACGCAACTAAATATCAAACATTGTTGACATATAGATTACAATCCTATGTAAAAAACCTCTACAATGTATCGGCCTATTCTCTATGAGAGCAATCTGATGCGCTGGTGTATCTCTGCACTTTTTTTCATTTTATTTATCCCTGTAACGGTCTGTGCCCAAAATTTACAGAGTAAATGGCAGCTCTTTTATCAACAAAGTTGGCACACCTCACCGTTAACTGTCTTAAACCAAGAATTAAGTCAGTACCCTAGTGAGTTATTGCTTGATGGTTCACGCTACCCCAATTTTACAAAATTTAGATGGCAGGACATCGCATTACTTTCATCAGTAAGGCAGGGCTGTCAGTATTATGATCATGACAACCAGGATTTGTCAGACTCAATAACGTTTGAACTGGCATTGTGCAGCGGTAAGACTCTAGACGAACGTTGGTTTTCTACACATTCCTTATTACATCCGGCCGGGGGAAGTTTTGCTGACCGTTATTTCGAAAGCTTTTCATCCGAATATGACGACATCAAAAGCTACTTAAGTATAGCGAACCCACAACATCCGCTTTACCAAACGCTTTCAAATTTGTCACCAGAAGGGCGAGAAGCTCTGCTCAACGGCTACCGTGCATGGCAGGAAGGAAATACATTGTGGCTTAGTGGAGAGCAGGGATGGAAGGCAATTACATCCTCACATTGGTTACCGATAGCAGACCAACTGAATATTACGTTTCAGGCTGAGAGTTGCACATTTAGATACAGTAACCTGTGTATTAGCGAGCAAACTGAATCCCAATTAATGTTACGAATTCTGGTTATAGCCTTCTTGATAATATTACTCATGGTTTTAGCTAGAGGCGGGTATTTAAAACGCAAACTTGGAAAAGAAAAATATTTCATATTACAATTGCTTACTCACGAACTTCGCACTCCAATTACCAGCATTGGACTCACAATTGAAATGTTTCGGGACGAGTATGACAACCTCTCAAAGGATGCTCAAGATGCAGTCTGGCGCTTAATATCTGATTATCAAAGATTATCTCAGTTAACTGAAAACAGTAAAATCTATTTAAGTGCAGATAAGTCACAGCAATTGTTAACACAAAGAGCCTCATTGGACGAGTGGCTCAACTATGTGTGTGGGAAACACAGGGTAATATATACACTGGATCAGGACATCGAACTTAATCAACCTTACTATTGGTTGTCCATCTGCCTTGATAACCTCATAAAAAATGCGAAACAGCATGGTAAAGGTGTTGTTATTGTCACAACAAAACTCACAGATAAACTCACCATTGAAGTCAAAGATGAAGGGAGATTCCCCTCCCCACTGCTCCTTTTTCTCTCACGCTTACAACCTAAATCCAATGATAACAACATGGGTATTGGACTCAGTATAGTCAAACATATTATGAAAAAAGCAGATGGTAAATTTATCATTTTACGTCACCCTACTCGCTGTATTTTGGAGCTTCCATATGATGAACACCGTTCTGTTGATTGAAGATGATGAATTACTTGGACAAGGCTTGGTTCTTTTCTTTCAATCAAAAGGGTATCAATGTTTTTGGGCGAAAAATGTCACAGCAGTTGAAACGTTATGGTTTAGAGCTGATCTTGTTATTTTGGATAGGCAGCTAGTTGATGGTGACAGTCTTCGATATCTCCCACATTGGTTATTACTAAAGGCAATACCCGTAATTGTATTAACAGCCAAAGTTGACGTCGACCAACGAATTGAAGGTTTGATGGCTGGCGCTAAAGATTATATGACTAAACCTTTCTCTAATGATGAGTTACTCGCACGAGTCATTACTCAGCTTCGCCCTTTAGGAGTTTGTAATCTCCATTATTCTAAGATCAAGATTCATCTGGCTGAACGCCAAGCACTCTTCGACGGCACATTTGTCGCATTAAAACCTAAGGAATTTAAGCTATTGGTTTTATTTGTACAGAACCAGGGCCGTGTTTTTCACCGAGATGAGCTGTTAAATAGAATATGGGGTTATCAGGCTTTCCCAAGTACACGAACAGTTGACAATCACATACTACGTCTTCGCCAAAAGTTACCACTATTAAATATTGAAACACATCGCGGTGTAGGCTATCGATTAATTGAGGAAATAAAGTGAATATAAAAAAAATACTACTTATTGTAGTCCTTACTCTCCCTTTTTTCACTCATTCTGCTTGGTTCACTGATTCTCCATTACAGCACACGTATCAAGCTTTAATTGATGAACAGCCAAAACTTGCATGGCAAGAGTTACAAATTGCACTAAAACAGAATCAATTAGACAGCCAGTATTGGAACACGGTAAAACAAGAAATCCTTAACCAAACTGAATGTGGTCAAAATCTAACGAATGATCCCAGTACATTCTCAAATATTCAGATTAGTTTTATTCGCCGTTTTGGACTCTCATCACAGGGCTATCAATTCAAGATATCTTCTGAGAGGAACTCCGTGATTCAAAATATTGCTCTCGTTTCCCCTAATGGAGAAAGGTTGCTCAATGGAACATTCATTGCTCACGACCAGTATCAAGAAATTGAAACTGAAGAAATGCTTATTAAACCACCCTCTGGAGTATATCAATTAGAGATTGGACAAAACAGCTTCCCTATTATTGCTTCTATGGACAATAACAAGCGCTGGCTTAAGCTGAAAAGCAAACCATCTTCTTCAAGCGTGCTTCTCACGCTACCAAAAAGCGTATTAGGTTGCCCTAAAGCGAACGCCAATTTGCAATGGTTTGATGAACAATACAACATGCTAGGAAGTAGAGTACCCATTCAAAATAATCATGTAGAGATACCAAAAGTAAGTCCATACCCAAACAAAGCCAAACACTTAAGTGCGGTTGTTGAATTAATAGAATATCAGAATGGCTCTAAGATTAATTATATTCAAAGAGTTGCGATTCCATTTTCCGCAGAGAATAAAGACAAGTAAAAAGGATACAAATAGGTGACAAACTAGTAACCGGAATTATGTGTAATAACTTCAAACGTTATTCATGGAGTCAAAAAATGCCTAATACACATAAAAAATCGATTCAGAGCTTTCTCTTCGCAATATCGCTAATCTTACTTCCAGTGACAACACATGCAGTAGTCGTAGAGTTAAGTTCGGCAAACAATCAGGTCACTATTTCCCCTCAAGATTTTCAAATTAAATGGAATAATCTAATAGTTAATTCACCGTCCCTAAAAGTGAATAACCAAGATCAAACGCTAACTGATCTTGAGGTTAGTTCTGTTACGAGTGCAAGTTGGATGCTAAATCCGAGTAAAATACACGTCAATGCAACTTTGAAAAAAAATGAACTTATCGTCAATTTTACCGCTCCGTCTGATCTGAAAATCAAACGAAATCGACCGATTGTTTTAGCATGGTTTAACTTAGATGAAGGTCGTACTGATACCTTATTTCTTCCTTTCAGTGAAGGGATGCGTATCCCTGTGAAAAATGAAATTTGGGCCTCCTACTTAGCTGATAATTATTCAGGGGCTAATACTACCCAAGAGCTAAAAATGCCATTCTGGACAGCGCAACAAAAGAATAAATATATCAGTTACCAATTAATTGAAGCGACGAACAATCAACTTAATTTCTCGAAGGCGAATTCTAAAGTGGACATGTATGCAGAACATCATTTCACTTCGTTAAACCAGTCACAGCCTTTTAGCGTTAGCATTTCGATTGGGGATAGTTGGCTTGAAGGTGCAAAAACATATCGCCAATGGAGAATCGAAAAGAAAATCTCAGATCCGCTCACCCAAAAAGTGAAACGTAACCCAAACATTATAAAGATCATTGGAGCAAGTCAAGTCTACTTGTTTGGCAAGGACTTTATCAGTATTGAAGATGTAACTGATTGGTGGGGTCTAAAGAATTGGTATATTCAACAATCTAAGCTTTCTCTACCAAAGGAAGCTAAAAATGAACTCCAATCTTTATCTAAGGGGAAAGATTGGTTCAGCAAATATCATAAACAACTGCTATTAGATTCAATTAGCACGTCATTAAATACTAAGTATAATGTCCCGATTCCAACGCTATCTGACAATACTATTTCCGTTCAATATCATGCCGCACAGCAGAGAAAAATCTGGCTCGAAGAACACGCCTCACCATTTTTGAAACCTTCAAAAAGTTGGGGCCAGGCCTTGTCGTTAGATATGGTCGCCAACTTAAAAAAAGCAGGTTTAAACAAGCTATGGTTAGGTTTTGACAACTGGATGCCCGCTTTTTACCAACCTGACGTGGTAGATATGGCTAAGAATGCAGGGTATTTGGTTGCGACTTATGACTCGTACAACACGGCAATACCTGCTGGAGAAAATGATGACTGGTTGACCGCTAGATTACCTGAAAAAATGCGCAAAAAATGTGCTATTGAACTTGCTGACAAAAGTAAGAAAAAAGGATTTAGAGGTAATGGTTATTACTTAAATCCAAATTGCCATTTCGATTACGTAAAGAAACGCGTTCTGGATATTGCAAAATATGGACGTTTTAATAGTTTATTTATTGATGTTGACGCAACAGCGATGAGTAGAGAAGATTATCGAGATAGTAGTAACGAGTCAGATATGCTTGAGGCTTTCAATGACAGAATGGAATGGATCTCAAAGCAGGGTCAGTTAGTACTAGGATCCGAAGATGGTAACAGCTTAACAACTCGAGGAATCTCGTTCGCACATGGTTTGGAATCCGTTGGATTTGGTTGGGTAGATAAGGACATGAAATCAAACGCTCAGTCACCATACTACCTAGGGCGTTGGTATCCAGATCACAAGCCCGATTTTTTCTTCAAACCAGCTCAGGTGAAAGAGCCGTATAAATCTTTGTTCTTTTCTCCTCAGTTCAGAATCCCTCTATATCAAACGGTGTTTCATGATGAAGTCATTAACAGCCACCACTGGCATTCGGATAGTCTAAAATTTATAGATGTCAAAGCTTACCGAGATTTAACGGCTATGCTTTACAATACACCACCAATGGTTCACCTCACTAGAGACGAAGCATCATCAGACTTAACGCCGAGGGTTCAAGCTTTAAAACACTATCAGGATGGATTTCAACCCATCCATGAACAACTTTGGGATAAAACGTTAGTCGACTTTATTTGGCTTGACCAGAAAGGGTATGTTCAACAAACCACCTTTGATGATGGAAGTAAGATAGTTGCCAATTTCTCAGAAAATCTATTTACAAAAAATAGCATGAAAATTAGTCCATTATCGATAAAAGCGACGCTCAGCAACGGTAAAATTGTATTTTGGCGTTCAAAATAAAGAGCGAGTTGCGCCATTTTATTGAATCTTACAACCGTTTCTCGCAAGCGGTTGTTTTTTTTATATTGAAT